>CAJXQP010000190.1 GCA_913058275.1 uncultured Gammaproteobacteria bacterium
CCTTTAGACCTCATGGATAGCCGAGCGCTGTGTATTACGCCGATAGCTCGGAAGGGCAAAACTGACGAGGCCTTGCAACGCTTGTCCTCGGCTTTTCGTGCCTTGCCAAAACCAGTCATAGGGCGGGTCTCCGACGGTCGCCTGCTGTTTGATCTGCGCTGTCTGCGCAATGTGGATGATTTTCTAGGTCAGCTGGGTAACTTGGTAGACTAGGATTAATCTGAATTGCCGTAGAAATTCAAACAATTTGCAGTGATAGCTGGCTGATATCTAATTGGCTAGGTATTATTCCGAACCAAATCAGCGAACAGCTTCTTTCGTAAGAAATAACCAGTAGATAAGATAAGGAATACCAAATGTTTAGTCATGTAATGCTAGGTGCCAATGACCTCGAAAAATCCAAATCCTTTTATGATGCCATCTTGGGCGCAATAGGCTACGAGCCCGGTGTAGCCGACGACAAGGGTCGCGTATTTTGGATGAACAAGACGGGTATATTCTCTATTAGTAAGCCCATCGATGGCGAGCCAGCTTGCCATGGCAATGGCAGCACTCTTGGCTTTAGTGTCGAGAGCATCGATGCAGGGAATGCATGGCATGCTGCTGGTCTTGAGAACGGCGGAACAGACTGCGAGGATGCGCCAGGGCTGCGCGAGGGAAGCACCGGCTCAATGTTCCTAGCCTACCTGCGTGACCCATCTGGCAACAAGATATGCGCTTTGCACAGAATGTAGATCGATAAATCTAGACCAGATAAAGAGATAACGCAGCATGGAAATGGAAGAATTAAACGAGTGGGTCAATGCCTACATTGAAGTCCACGAGAGCGAAAATTCGTCGAACGAGGGTCACTCATCCTATTGGGCGATCGAAAAGTTCGCGGATATGGAAATGGACCACCCAGATCTGAACTGGGCGGCCATGCTGCAGATTATCTCTCTAACCACATCCGATACCGTGATACACAGTCTCGCGGCAGGGCCCCTGGAAGAACTGGTCGAACTCCATGGTGTGGAATACATCGACCAGATCGAGAAGACGGCGCAAACTAATCTGAACTTTCGTTTGGTGCTGCGGGAGCTCATAGAGACGACTGACAAGAACATCTGGAGTCGGATTCTTCGGGCTAGGTCGGACGATTGATTGGGGCGAGTTCAGAAGAAAGATTCCCCAGCTCGAAAGCTGCGTAGCAGCGCAGACAGCCAAAGGCTGCCCCGAAAGGGTGAGGAGTTTGGCTACGCCAAATTACGAATCAATTTCTCGTGATCGATCAAGTTACTCTGATCCCTTTGATTTATAAGTAGTAAGTAACTTTTATCAATGAGATATGAGTTACTTTCAGGGATACTTGGGGACACTGATAGTTTAATAACTTAACGATAATTCAACCGCATAAAACCATGCTTAAGCCATTAAACTATCAGTGTCCCCTAATATTGCTAAAGTTGTTAAGCTGTGAGTATCACCTATAATTCCCTAGGTATATAACCTTGATTCGAAGACTATGCCTCCTACACCATGAAAGAAACTGATCTCTACCTTCCTCTAAAAAAGTTTCTCGAAAAACAAGGCTACGAAGTTAAAGCCGAAGTTGAAAACTGCGATGTGGTTGCAGTTAAAAAGCCAGCCTCAAACGAAAAAGAACAACCGCCCACTATCATTGAACTAAAACTGTCGCTTAATCTGGAAGTGATTCTACAAGCCGTTGACCGTTTGATATTAAGCCCGGTTGTTTACATTGGTGTGCCCAGTTCTTGTGGCGCTCTAAAAAAGACGAAACGCAAACGCATTGTTAAGCTCTTGAAGATGCTCGGCTTAGGTTTGGTCGCTATCAATCCCAAGCGCAACACTGTGGAGATTGTTGTCGACCCCACTTCCTACCAGCCTCGGCAATCCAGGCCGAGACAACAATGGCTAATCGATGAGTTTGTGGCACGAGCTGGTGACCCCAACCTGGGCGGAGCCTCTACCACAGCAGGACGAATGACCGCCTACAAGCAACAAGCCATCGAAATAGCCAACTACCTGAGTACACACGGAGCTACCAAGGCCGCTGATATTGCGAAGCAACTGGATATTCCTAAGTCCAGAGCCATAGTCTACGACAATCATTACGGTTGGTTTCAGAAAGTGTCCCGCGGTGTCTATGACCTATCTGACCTTGGCAAGACATTGTTAGATGAGAAATAATAGGTGCACTACTAACTGGGCTCACCCGAAGGTGGCCCTGTATTGGGCTACCTATTACTTCTGAATGCCCTTGCTCTATAGATTTAGATCAAACGAATTATCTAGGGCAGCCAGTAAAGTTAGTGACTTACTTTGCGTCTCAAATCCCCTCTCTCCCAGACCCGAGTCAACTTAACAGCGTCGCTTTATCTCGATACTGCTGCTGAAGATAACGCTTATAAAGCTTCCCGTTATCCAAGCGCGGCAATTCTTGCACAAAATCAATGGAACGCGGCACTTTCACTGGTGATAAAAACTCGCGCAGCCAAATCAACAATTCTTGCTCCACTGCTTTCTCATCATCTGGCCATTGTATTGGTTGCACAACCGCTTTCACCTCTTCACCAAACTCTACATTGGGTATGCCAAACACCGCCACATCGGCAACGGCGTTATGGAGAATTAATTGATTTTCAATCTCTTGAGGATAAATATTGACGCCACCTGAGATGATCATGAAATCCTTTCGGTCACTGAGATACAGATAACCGTCGTCATCTAGATAGCCTGCATCACCCACTGTGCCCCAGCCTTCAGGTGATATGCAAGCGGCGGTTTTTTCTGGTTCACCGTAGTAACTAAAATCGCCTATGCGGTCTGCAAAATAGACCGTACCTATCTCGCCATCTGGCAATTCCTGACCCTCATCGTCAAGAATCTTAATCCGACATCCCAATGGTGGTCCTACTGAGCCTGGATGGTTCAACCATTGCTCGGAGTTTAGCGCGGTAAAGCCCATGCCTTCGGTGGAGCCGTAGTATTCGTTAATGATCGGCCCCCACCATGTAATCATCTGCTGCTTTATTTCAATCGGACAAGGAGCAGCGGCATGAATGGCGACCTTATGAGAGCTGAAATCGAATTGAGTTCTGAGCTTTTCATCTAAGCGCAGCATACGGATAAACATGATCGGCACCCATTGGCTGTGGGTGATCTGGTATTTCTCTATGAGCTCTAAACTGCGCTCAGCATCAAAGCGTTCCATAATGATGCTAGTGCCACCAGAGTGCATAGTAATCGTGTTATAGGTCAATGGAGCGGCGTGATAAAGCGGCGCGGGTGACAGATATACGGTGTTTTCACCAAAACCAAATTTAACTCCCAGCGTGGCCGCAGACGGTGTCATAACTTGAATAGATTCACCCGGTACGCGCTTGGGTAACACGCCTTTGGGTCGACCCGTGGTGCCTGATGAATACAACATTTGTACGCCGCGTTCTTCGTCGCTTATGGGTGTATCTGGCTGTGATTTAATTGCGTCCTCCAATGACAGGTAGCCATGGGACGTACCGCCAACCATAAAGCAATCTTGAAGGCCATTGCAGCGACTGCGAATATTGCTGGCCAAGTCGCCGAGTGCATTTGAGCTTATTAATACTTTGGCTTCACAGTTGTCGACAATGTAGGCAATCTCCTCCTCACGTAGGTGAGTGCTGATTGCTGTGTAGATAATGCCAGAGCGCTGAGCAGCCCATACAATTTCCATAAAGTGACGATTGTTTTCCATATGGATGGCGATGTGATCGTCGGGCTGCAAGCCTAGCGAGCGAAATAATTGTGCAAGCTGATTCGAGCGCTGCTCTAGTTGCAGATAGGTCACCTCTTCGCCGCTGCCGGCCATAATAAAGGCAGGTTTATCAGGAGTGGATTTAGCAAAATGACTTGGATGCATAGCTTGAGCTCTTTATTGGTTTTAGTTGTTTGCGGCAAGGGCTATCTTGTTTTCGGTATTATTGGGCTAGTTCGTAATTAGCGGCTCGTGAGAAATTAAAGGGGATAGATCATTCTATAAGATTCTTTCTACAATTAACAAAGCTGTCTTGTTATAGCTCTACGAGGCATTATGGCTTTAGTACTAGGGGACATATATGTCCCCTAAATTTAGACACTAGGCCGAGTTTTGCCTAACAGAACCGGAATACATTGTGGAGGACTCCATGTCGCGATTCTCAGCCGTTGGTGTACTGCTAGTTTGCCTTGTCAGCGCTTGTTCCGATGGAGCCAATGACCAGCGCACCTACGTGCTGACGACGGGTACAACTGGCGGAACGTTTTACCCGGTGGGGGTTGCTCTTTCGACTTTGGTTTCAGCCAGGGGCGAGGAAGGCTTTTCTTTGACCGCAATAAGTTCAGCTGGCTCGATGGAAAACATAAAACTACTGCGGGATAATCAGGCGCAGTTTGGGCTGATACTAGGCGTCTTTGCAGCCTGGGCCTACGACGGCGTTGGGCCAATTAGCACTCCCCAATCCCATATTCGCAGTATCAGCGCGATGTGGCCCAATGTGGAGCACTTCGTATTACGTTCCGATTTAGTTATCGACGGTACTGTTTCAGATCTTGCGAAACTGAAAGGCGAGCGGTATTCCATCGGGATGCGCAATTCAGGAGCCGAGCACACCGGCCTCTACATCTTCGATGCGCTTGGAATCGATTACACTGAAGATCTGTCTATTGCCTATTTAGGATACGGTCCGTCTACCAATGCCCTGCAGGACGGCAATATCGTTGGCATGAATGTACCCGCAGGCCCACCAGTAACTGCCATAGCTCGTGCTTATGCACTACTAGGTGAGGGCATGACGATTCTGGAGTTTTCCGAAGAAGAAATGGCGGCCATCAATCAGCAATTTCCATTGTGGGATTTCTATGAATTGCTCCCAGGCACGTATCCGCGCCAGGATAAGCCGGTTACAACAGCCTACAGTTCCAATGTTTTTGTAGTTCGAGATGACGTTTCAGAAGAAGTTGTCTACAACATGACAAAATTGTTATGGGACAACTTGGCTACATTGCAGGAGATTCATAGCGCCACCAAATCGATGGTCATTGAAGCGGCACTGAAGGGCATTCCCGTACCGCTACATAAAGGAGCACTGCGCTACTATAAAGAAAATGGAGTGGAAATCCCTGAGCACTTGTTGGGTGGGTAAGTAGCATTTCAATTCTCTATCGATATGTGTTGATTGAGTGATTCAAAATACAAGCTGCAGGTTGTAGGTAAAGCATTTTTCAATTTGGTCAATTTGTTTGCGGGTTCCCGCACATTGGTATAGTCAGAAGGTCTGCTACTGGCGCAAGGCCGACAATTGCTAACCCAGTACTACGAATTGCGGATTATTTAATCCACCCTATCGACATTGGCTGATTCTGCAGGTAAGGGTCTAAGTAACCCTTCAGCAAGTCTTGCCTTTCTTTAATTCTCAATAAGCTTTCACTTATGCGCAAATAGCGCAACGCACCAACATTCAGTTCCAATTGAGTTCCACAGACTTTATCGGGTGCGGGAAAAGTCTCTTCAAGTGTGTAAATGATTCTTCGCGCCCTATGGCTGAAAAGTCATAACGGTATTGCGCCAGGCTTCAATAATTCAATAGGTGGGATACTAAAATATTCCTAACGCCACAGCTTTGACGTGCATAGCATATGCTTATGCCGAACTGGTGTGAGACTCTTTAGATATGCCGCAATCGCAAAGGCATCTTCCTCGGTTATGTTCAAGAAGGCAGGCCAAGGCATGACGGGCAGGCTGCGCGAGCTGTGATCGGTCGTTCCAACTCTTATCATTTGTATAAATCTGTTCATAGTCCAGCTGCCGAGACTCGTTTCCAAGTCGGGTGTCAAATTCGTCGGGTAGACAACACTGGGGAAGCCGTCTACGAAAGGGCTGGAGTGGGCGATCCCTGTGCTCGAGCCAGGAAGAAGGCTGTCTCTTATACACATCTCCGAGCCCACGAGACCGAGGCTGATCTCGT
>CAJXQP010000191.1 GCA_913058275.1 uncultured Gammaproteobacteria bacterium
TTCCAGCCACTCTTCCTCGTTACTTACTAGTTTCGACTTAAGTGCTCCCTGTTCCTGAATTAGCGTGTTCAGGTCGTTTTTGTTTTGTTCGAGATAGATGTTTTCATCGGCAAGCGAGGACTCAATCCTCGCCAACTTCGATTGAATCTTTTCGATCTCCGCCTCTAGACGCCTCACCTGCTTATTCAGTGGCGCCAACTTCTCACGACGATCTGCCGCCTGCTGGCGCTTCTCTTTCTTATCCAGTTTCTGCGTTGGTTGTTCTGCGACAGCGTCTGTCTTCTCGTCAATGTCAGAGAAGGTTTGCGTACTCAACCACTTCTCATAATCTTTGAGGTCGCCCTTGAATTCTGCAAAGACACCTTTGTGTATCGAGTAGAATTCATCCACCGTATTAACTAAGAGATGACGATCGTGTGAGACGACAATCATCGCACCCTGATAGCTCTGCAGCGCCACAGTGAGCGCATGACACATCTCAAGATCTAAGTGATTGGTCGGTTCGTCTAGCAAAAGTAGATTAGGCTTCTGCCAAGCAACTTTTGCCAGCGCGAGGCGCGCCTTCTCGCCGCCCGAGAAATTTTTAATGGTTTCACTAACTCGTGTCCCACGAAAATCAAACCCACCGAGATAGTCTCTAATCTGCTGCTCGGTAGCATAGCCCTCTTCCTTTTGAATGAGCTCAATCGGTGTCGCCTGTTGATCTAGCTCGTCAACCTGATGCTGTGCGAAGTAACCAATCTTCAGTTTCTTCGATCGAATAACATCTCCATCGAGTTGCTGCATCTGACCGGAAAGGACTTTTAATAGCGTCGACTTACCACTGCCATTAAATCCCAGTAAACCGAAGCGCGACTCAGAGCGAACATTCAATTCTATTTTGTCGACAAGCGGCTTATCGAAGCCAATGCTCAAAGAATCCATCTGCAGAAGGTAGCTGGATGGCTCGTCTAATTCTGGAAACTGAAAACGAAACGGTGAGTCCACATGCGCCGGAGCAATATCTTCCATTCGGTGCAATTCTTTCAATCGGCTCTGAGCTTGTTTCGCCTTCGTGGCCTTGGCGCTAAAGCGGCGCACGAAATCCTGGATTTCTGATTTTCTTCTTTGCTGCTTTACGAATAAGGCCTGCTGCAGTGACATCCTTTCAGCTCGTTGTTTTTCATAGGAACTATAGTTGCCCTTATAGGAATCTAGTCCACCGTTGTCGAAACTGATGACATTATTGATCACACTATCCAAGAAAGTCCTATCGTGAGAGATCAGCAAGATCGTACCCTGATAACCTTGCAGCCATTGCTCCAGCCAGACCGTAGCCTCTAAATCTAGGTGGTTGGTTGGTTCATCTAGCATCAATAAGTCGGATGGACACATCAGCGCGGCGGCTAGATTTAGGCGAACACGCCAACCTCCAGAAAAATTACTGACGGGCCTCTCGAATTCATCTACGGAAAACCCAAGACCGGAGAGGAGTCTCTCCGCGCGATGAGTGATGTCGTAGCCATCTATCTCTTCCAATTTGCCAAACAACTCGGCCAGCAGCAGATCCTTGCCACTGATTTCGGCCTGCTTAATAGATTCTTGCAATCGGCGGAAATCAACATGCGCATCAAGCACAAAATCGAGCGCGCTGCGGCTACTGCCTGGTGTTTCCTGAGCCATTGACGAGCGCCGCAGGCCATTAGGAATCTCAATCTCCCCCTCTTCCAGAGCAATATCGCCACTCAAGGCCCGAAATAGGCTGGTTTTGCCACAGCCATTACGGCCAATAATCCCTGTTCTCTGCCCTTTATGGATAACCAAGGAGACATGGCGCAGTAGAATTTGGCTGCCACGCATCAGCATAATGTTGTTTAGAGAAATCATTGCGTCAGAAATCCATGAAAACGCGAAGCGGCAGATAATACACTAGTTTCGCTTTATTCTTGCTCCTAGGGGTACGTCAGGAGTTGTATTTTTTTTGAATATAGCGACATAGAGTGAATTCGATGCGGTAGTAGACTTGATCGATGGTTCCCATATTCGTACTATTGAGGACTGTCTCCCTATTCCAGAGAGACGAATCAAGCCGGAAGCGTAATGAAACAAATACTAATCATTGATGACGATGAGAAATTAGGTCAGCTGCTAACTCAGTATCTTGAGAGATACGACATGCAGGCTCACGTCGCTTTGACTCCTAGCAAGGGTTTTGAATTGCTAAAGAAGATCAAACCCGACCTCCTAATACTCGATGTGATGCTTCCAGAGAAAGACGGATTTGAGATTTGTCGAGAGATTCGCGCCAAGTCTTCCATTTTCGGCCAGTTACCGATTCTGATGTTGACCGCACATGCCGAAGTCACTGACCGGATTGTCGGGCTTGAACTAGGCGCGGATGACTATCTACCCAAACCATTTGAACCACGGGAACTCGTCGCTAGAATTCACAATATTCTTCGCCGCAGCAGTGATGACAATATCTTGCGGGACATAAGAAATATTAATGGCCTTGATGTCGATTCCTCGCGCCGAGAAGTTAAGCTTGATTCTGAAGTGCTTGACCTCACCACTATGGAATACGAACTGCTCATACTTTTCATGCAGTTTCCCAACAAGACGTTTACGCGTGACGAACTTATGAATCGCTTACGCGGCATTGACGCTGAACTCTTTTCTCGAGCCGTAGACACTTTGGTGAGCCGCTTGCGACACAAGTTAAATGACACGTCGAAAACTCCGCGGTTTATTAAGACCGTGTGGGGTCGTGGATATACTTTTGTCGGCGAGCAAATATGACCACACTGATTCAAGTAGTCAGGCGTTCGCTTTTTGTTCGCCTCCTCTTCATATTTGGCGTTACCGTAATACTGTTTTTCGCTATCTTTTCTATCTCCCTGCGCACCGTTAGTCAAAACAACAATACGATCGATGCCATCCCCGATTTTTTTACTCGCAACATTGAATCGATCATCGAGGACATAGGCACGCCTCCGAATCTAAACAACGCGATTCGACTTGCGGAAGAATTAGATTGGAGCATCGCGATTAACAATCCTATCATGCGCTGGAGTTCCGACAGCGAATACCGACTCCCAGTCGAGCAATCTGTTTTTAATCGAACCCTAACCTCTGATGCCGAAGTTCGCTCGATTAACAGTGAAGACATTATTATGGTTCAACGTGGCGGCTATGACTTCTATCTCTATCAACGATCACTAGACAACAATAACTCGAATTTTGTCGTCCTCTATATCGGTGTCGCATTGGCCAGTATCGTCTTACTTTTAAACTACTTCATGGTCAATAAATTGCTTGACCCTGTGCGCTTGCTTAGAAAAGGTGCCGAACGAATTCGTCTTGGCGATCTAAGCTTTCGCGTGAAGAGTAATCGGCAAGATGAACTCGGCGAGCTAACCGATAGCATCAACCACATGGCAGACTCGCTGCAATCGATGCTAGAAGCTAAACGCCAGCTGCTCCTCGCCATTAGTCACGAGCTACGCACCCCCATAACTAAGGCAAAATTACGCCTGGAATTCATGCCCGAGAGCGACGAGAAGGACCAACTCAAAGAAGACATTCAAGAGATTGAACTATTAATCACCGATCTAATTGAAGCCGAAAGGCTCAACGAAGAGCATGCAGTACTGAATGCCGAACCCACCCCGATTGTCGCCTTCGTCGAAGGTGTCTGTGAACAGTTCGAGAGCTATGCAGGTGGTATAGAACTAGAGCTTCCCACAGAAGATCGCGAAATTGTTATAGATAATCTGCGCGTCCGCCTACTAATTACCAATCTGGTCAACAACGCAATACGCCATGGCGAAGGCAATCCAATTGTCGTGCGGGTTAACTTGAGTGAAAATTTTGCCCATTTAGAGGTTGAAGATAACGGAGAGGGTATAGCAGAGGAACACCTGTTGCAGATCAGTGAACCCTTCTATCGCGCCGACAGTTCCAGGCAGCGAAATACTGGTGGCTTTGGACTGGGCCTCTACCTGTGTCGACTCATCGTGAAGGCTCACGGCGGCGAACTAATTATCCAAAGTCAGCTCGGCGAAGGAACGCGCATCAAGGTTAAACTGCCACCACATCCACCACTCGAAGAGCCGATGGAGGAATAGCACCGTTCTGCGATGCTACCTCTACGGCGTCCTGCCCACTCGGCTTATTCGTTTATGCGTGTACCGACTTGCGACGCTGTGCTCGCAGATAACTCAACAACAGAGCTAGCAGACTCAGCAGCACGGGGATCAATGCCGTGTTAATCAGCTTGAGGTTCGCACCAAGTTGCTCAATGTCTTCTGTCAGCTGATACTGCACATCGCGCAGGCTACGCCGGGTTTCTAGCATTTGTTCATTGAACCGATCTACTTCGGCTTGAATCTGAGGTGTTACCTGGCCGACTAATTCACCATTCTCATCTTGATTTAGCTCCGCTAATGACGCTTCAGCTTCGGCCAGACGATCAAGCAGTTCAGCTTCTTCAACTCTTAAACGGTCATCCGCCTGACGCTGTAGTTGAATTACTCTAGTGAATGGCCGCGAGTAAGTTCCACGGCCGCGAATGCTGGAGAGGTCTGCACCACCGCTGAGGTTATCTAACGCGTTGATCACCATATCACCATTGTTAGAAAAAGGCCGAGGAATACGCTGGCCCATAAATTGTCCTACCTGGACCCACATCCTATCGCTGAGCATGTCTGTATCAGCGAAGACTAAAATATTCACTTCGCTATTTGAGCTATTAAGATGCTCGGGGACCGGTTCTTCCTCGGCCGCTACTGCATCAGTGATCTCTGAATCAGGTTCGTCGACTTCTTCGTCTGTAACTTCGATTGGATCGATTGGCCTGCCATCAGGAAACGCCGTCTTGATGACGCCGCTGATTCTCGCGGCGATGGTATGGCTTATATCTGCAGAGACGAACTCGTCGAACAGAATAGATGGATCGGTAACATCCTCGAGCAGCCGGGCATCCATTAACATCGAATCACTCGATGAAACTATTAACGCCTCGAAGCGAGTGCTTGCACCTGCCGCTTGACGAATCACGCCAGGGGATGACATGTTAATAGTCTCGAGACGGCTCGTAACGCTGTCACTCTGCGTCAGAAAGTTTCGCTGCGCACCTAACATACCCAGGTGAGCGATAGGACGTTGACCCTGACCCATGGATACGCGCAATGCGAGCTCGTTATCAGTAAGCACCTTGTCGCCAGGAAATTCTATCCCCCAAGCCTCAAGCAGACCGGGTAATTCTGAACTCATGCCGGCAGGTATCAGATTGCCCTGCTGGGTGCGGCTGACCATTGAATCGGCATTCGGATCTAGGAAGACCATAGTCTTGCCGCCACCCATTACAAACTGATCGATCGCATAGAGCATTTGCTCTGACAAGCCTTGCGGATGCACGATCATTAGAATGTCGATCTCTTCATCGATCTCGCCTGCTGACTTGTCAACTCGTTGCACAGCGTAGAGCTGGCGGATGATATCCATGATCATCCACTGTTGAGTTGCCTGTCCAGCAACCGGATCGAAACCGCCATCGATGTCCAATTCCGTTAGCAGGCCCACTACTTGAAGGTCTGGCTCATTAACCTTAGTAATTAGTTTCATGAATTCATATTCAAGAAACTGTTCTAATTCAGGTCGAATAAGAGGCAGGGTTTCGGCTGCCCGACCCTGCGGGTTGTTCTCCCGGCCCTCTGGCTGGGCCACGACCAAGCCAAAATATATGCCCGGAGCTCCCTGAGAGATCGGAACTGCCTGAATGCCGAACTGAGTTGCCAAATCTTCCTCTTCGGAAAACGGCTGTGGATCGATAACAATTAAGCTAATTCGATTGTTGCTCGCGATAACGATTTCTCTCAGCAACTCCTGAACTCTATTTGCATAAGTTCGAATTTGAGGGGTATCTTCGGTAGCGCTTTCGGAATAGAAACTGTCTCTTATACACATCTGACGCTGCCGACGAATAGAGAGG
>CAJXQP010000192.1 GCA_913058275.1 uncultured Gammaproteobacteria bacterium
GTGCAAAGATTGCCGATCCACCGAGCATAAGTATTAGCCCATTAACGCTGAAGAACGCGTGAGCGCCTATTAAGCTCATCGCTTGTGCGACAAGCAACGGCCCAACGATCGCGCCTAACGCATGAACAATCATCAGCCCAGTGCCAATTTCGAGGAAGGAACTCGATGCCGAATTGTCGCTTGCATGGGCAAGACTCAGAGCATACAGCGGCATGGCACAGCCACCATAGAAGACCATCAAATACGGCACGCCTTCAACGCCGGAAAATAACATAAGCAAAGAGACGAGCGCCCCGACAATCATGATCGAAAAGATGACGATCCGGCGATCCATCTTGTCCGAGAGCCGGCCCAGCGGCAGTTGCGTCAGCGCTCCACCAATAATGCCCAACGCCATCATCGTACTAATTTCATCAATCGCGAGCCCTATCTGTAATCCGTATGCTGGTGCTAAACCATAATACGAGCCGGTCACCAGGCCTGAAATCAACGCGCCTATTGTCGCGGCTGTCGAGGTTCTGAGCACTAGAAAAGGCGAAAATGAAGCAGACGGAATCTGAGAGGGCTGCGCGGTACGTGTGAGGCAAATGGGTATCGCGGCGGCAAAAAAAAATATCGCTGCTAAAATAAGCAGGCTTCCATCTTCGATCGGTGAAACTTTGAGCAGTAACTGACCGGAGGCCATTGCGAACAGCGCAATCATTGTATAGAACGCGAGCACTGTGCCTCGTTTGTCTTCTACCACGAGTTCATTAAACCAACTCTCGATGACCAAATAGAGTCCAGCAACCGACACGCCTACCAAGAATCTTAAGGCAAGCCAGAACACATAGTTCTCAGACAGAGCCAAGGCCAGAATACGCGCCGTGCCCAATGATGAGAGCGCTGCGAATGAACCAATGTGGCCCGACCTGCTGACGAGATACGGAACCAAGAAGCACCCAAGAAGGAAGCCCGAAAAATACACGGATCCGAGCATACCTGCCGCCAAATTCAACCAGCCAAATAATTCGGCGCGAAGGGGTACATAGGCGAGCTGTAATCCATGGCCTGCAATCAAAATAGCCATGCCAAAAAGTAGCGTCGAAATTCACCCGATAATAGGCATTAACATTGAGTAACCCTTTCTAACCCTGCGCAGCTATCGGCACTGTTTTTGCAAACTTTTCTTGCAAATTGAGAGATCAAAATAACCACTTGGCTGTCTGAAAATGAAAGACAAGTATGTAATCTACGTATTGTACGCTTATTCTCTGTTTTCCCTAGTTTATCTCAATTCAAAAGAGTCAAAACGACGTCCATCATGGGCCACTCGTTCTGTTGCATACCCCTGATAATTGTGTTTTTCTGCAGGCACACACTCTGTCATGCTAAGCAATTCGCTCAATCTTTATTAGTCAAAAGAGACGCCTATGAAACCTGTCATTTCAATCGCAAGTGAAGACGACCGATCATCAGCTATTAGCACAATAATACTTGGGTTTTCATCTGACCCGTTTGTGCGATGGCTTTGCCCTCATGGCCCAACTTATCTGAAGTTTCATGCAGCATTCAACGCGTTTGGCGGAGGCGCAATAGACAGTGGATCCGCTTTTATTGCAGAAGGCAACCGGGGAGCCGCTTTGTGGCTTCCACCCACTGTCGAGCCCGACAGCGAAACTTTTATTGGAGAAGTGGAAAAATTTGTGGTGAAGGAGCGGCAAGAAGTACTGTTTCGTATTCTTGAGGCATTCGAAGAATACCACCCGGACGAATCATGCTGGTATTTGCCGTTAATCGCAGTAGACCCTGCACATCAAGGCAGTGGCATCGGCTCAGAACTGATGAAGGCCGCTATAAGCCGGATCGATGAGGATGGCCTACCTAGTTACTTAGAATCTTCCAACCCTCGGAATATTTCGCTATATGAACGCTATGGATACGAAGTCATGGGCCAAATTAAGATAGGCGATGCTCCTACTATCCACCCGATGTATCGACCGGCTCGCTGACCTTCTTTTTAGCAGCCCCATAAGGAAAATAAGATGGCTCTTTCCCAGCGACACACCCTATTACTCCTTCGCACGTCACTTTTTGTCGTTTATGCCCAATTTATGGTCTTATCCAGCGCCTATGCCCAACCGTTGCCTGGCACTGAAAATGGCGAATGGCGTTATCTAGGCGGCGATGCCGGCAACACCCGCTTCTCTGCTCTAAATCAGATCAACGAATCCAATTTTGCCGAACTCGAGCAGGCGTGGATTTGGCGAAGCGATAATTTTGGGCCCAACCTCGACTATTTTTCCCGAGCAACGCCCATTTACGTCGATAAAACGCTATATACAGTCGCCACACCGCGGCGGCAGGTCGTCGCGATAGATCCACGAACCGGCGAGAATCTGTGGACATTCAGAGAGCCCGAAACTATCCGACATCAGCGTTCGCCTCGACAGGCTTATGGCAAAGGCGTCGCCTATGCTGAGGTCGACGGGCGCGGCGTCATCTACATCACCACGCCCGGATTCTTTCTGTGGGCGCTCGATGCCGAAACAGGGCTTCCGCTCGAAAATTGGGGCAACGCATTTCCGGTCGGCGGCTACCCTAAAACGGGTGTAATCGATCTCGTTCCGCAATTAGTTAAAGATTGGCAACCGTGGCAAGACTATCTCGTGAGCGGCGGTGCCTATGACGCAGACTACGGCATTCCTCGCGAACTAGGCATGGTCACCGCCTCTGCCCCGCCGATTGTCGTTAATGGCGTTGTTGTGGTGCTTGTGGGGCATCAGCCAAGCTATGGGCAGACGCGTATCGAGAACGTCCCGGGAGATATTATGGGGTTCGACGCCGCGACCGGCGAGTTTCTGTGGAAATTCCATTCAATACCAAGACCCGGCGAAATCGGTCACGAGACATGGCTTAACGACGCATGGAAATTCTCGGGAGACATTTCAACATGGGCGCCAGCATCGGCTGATCCTGAACTTGGCCTTGTTTATTTGGTAACCAATGCCTCTACCGTTCAGTCTTATGCGGGCCACAGACCCGGCGACAATTTATTCGGTGGCAGTGTACTCGCGCTTGATGTCAAAACAGGCGAACGCCGGTGGCATTTCCAGATTCATCACAGCGACCAGTGGAATTACGACCTGCCCACGCCGCCAATGCTAATGGATCTCACGGTTGATGGTCAGCGCATTCCTGCGCTTATTCAAAATACCAAACAGGGTCTCGTCTTTGCCTTTAACCGCGAAACAGGCGAGCCAATTTGGCCTATCGAAGAGCGTCCGGTCATGCAAACTGAGGTGCCGGGTAATTGGACAGCTGCAACACAGCCCTTCCCTACGTGGCCAGAACCTGTTGATCCGATTGTCACTAACGGACTCACCGAGGAGTTTGTCATCGACTACACGCCCGAACTCAAAGAGCAGGCGATGATGATTCTCAATGGCTATCGTGTCGGCGGGCTCTATGTCCCGCCATTGCCGCGCGATCATACCAACGAGTTCATTAATAACATTGGCTGCCTTGGTGCCGGCAATGTGATCCCCCATCCTCCGGTTGGCGATCCGAGCACCGGCATGATGTTTAACTCGCACAGCCGCTCATGCTTCGCCCCCGGATTTATGATTCCGACCAACGGCATCGATCGCGATAACCCCAACTACCCCAAGCCAGGAGACGGTGGCGTGACGCCAAACAGCACCCCAACGACAGGACGCACAGTAGCCGCGTGGCGCCCCGGTGGCGGTGGCGGACTGCCAACCATCGATGGCTTGAGAATCTATAAGCCCATGGACAGCCAGCTCACCGCCTACAATATGAACTCGGGCGCAAAAGCATGGTCGTTGCCCGTGGGTCCAACGCCCGATGAAATAAAGAACCATCCAATGCTCGCAGGTGTCGATGTGCCAGAAACCGGCGGTCTTGGCTGGTCAATTCAGATGGTTACCGGTGATTTACTGGTGCAGGCGCGTGCGATGAGCGAAGGCGGCGTCCAGTTCGCACCCGACGAGGACCCGCTCACGCTCAATGCCCGCAATAAGTTTACGGGCGAAATCGTAGCGAGTGTGCCGCTGCCAGCGCCGGCACAATATGGAATGATGACCTATAGCCACGCCGGCAAGCAGTACATTGTCGTGCAGATCGGAAGCTCCCGCACCGATATGCCCGGCGCGCTGGTCGCCTATCGATTGCCCTAAAAAGTCAGTTCACCAAGAATAAAAAAAGGCGGAAGAACCCAAGTTCTCCCGCCTTTTTTATTTTATCTATTCAGATTTGAAGGCTTAGTGACCTCCGCCACCGCCATCAGACTTCGCACCCGGCAATGCCATTGCAGTTAGCTTTGCGCCAGTCTGCAGAATGATATATTGGTGGCCATCGTGCATCCACGAGCTCATGCCGTAACGGCTCTGCGCCGGCACTTCGATTTTACCAATTTCTTCGCCGGTTCTCTTATCGATACCGTAAAGCAACGCTGTCGTTCCATCGGAATCCATGTCTGAGTAGACCAACATATTCGCGGTAGTAACCATTGTAATAGCATTACCTGTCCCAGTGTCACCAATATCGATACCTTCTAGAGCAGGATTGTTGCGGAAACGGTCAGGAGTCTCACCTGTCGGAATCTGAAATGCAATGTCGCCTGTATTCATGTCGTACGCAGTAATCGTGCTGTATGGTGGCTTGAAGTAAGGCAAGCCTGAAGCGAGGCGAGGTACGCGCGCTCTGGAACCATTGGCAAAGGCTGCGAAGGTAGATCCCGTTGGAGCTTCGATACGAGCATCAGCCTCTTCACCAGGGATAATTCGTTGCCAGCTACACGCTTTCCTCGAAGTTACATAGAGAAAGCCTGAAGTAGGGTCTGCTACGGGGGGGTTATTGATGTTTGCACCACCGCCGTCACCCGGGCACATAGCAGAAGCTATCTTGCCTGCAGGATCATCTGAATGGATAGGCGGATTAAACAAGGGGCCCATATCGTAATTGGCCATCACTTCGAGTGCTTCCTGGCGCAGTTCAGGCGTAAAGTCGATAAGATCGCCTTCAGTCAGGCCTTGCATCTCAAAAGCCGGTGGCTTGGATGGGAAAGGCTGTGTTTTTGAAAGCTTTTCGCCAGGGACCATAGATGTTGGGACTGCTCGCTCTTCCATCGGCCAAATAGGCTCACCAGTTAAACGGTCGAAAGAGTAAACAAATCCTTGTTTTGTAACCTGAGATACAGAAGGAACGATTCCTCTCCCGGGAATATTTAGGTCTAGCTGAATCGGGGCGGCTGGGTTGTCGTAGTTCCATACATCGTGATGAACTGTCTGGAAGTGCCATCGTCGTTCGCCTGTTTCCGTGTCCAGTGCTATCAGGCTAGTACCAAATAGGCCATCACCAGGGCGAAAGCCTCCATAGTAATCAATTGTAGGTGGATTAGTTGGAATATAAACAATGTTGTTTTCAGGATCGGCTGTAAGCGGTGCCCAAGAAGATACGTCTCCGGTCCACTTCCATGCATCGTTTTCCCATGTCTCATGGCCGTATTCACCCGGCTGTGGGATCACGTTAAACTTCCATTTTAACGCACCAGTAGTCTTATCGTAAGCGAGGATATCTCCAGGAACGTTTTCGACTCTCGCCTGCAGATATCCTTGCTCAGCTGAGTTACCAACGACGATGGTGTCGTTAACTACAATCGGCGGCGATGAGGTAGTGATATAACCAGTTTCTAGAGGAATGCCCTCATAAGGATCGTAGGGATGACCCAGATCAGCGAGCATATCCACTACGCCACTAGCAGGGAAGCCATCTACAGGTACTTGGCCACCGAAGCCCTCAAGGGGCGCACCTGTATCTGCATCTAAAGCTACTAGAAAAAAACCAGGTGTGGAGATATAAACCACACCCTTGCCATCTATTCTGGAATAACCAATGCCTTTACCGTCTGTCTCTTATACACATCTGACGCTGCCGACGAATAGAGAGGTGTAG
>CAJXQP010000193.1 GCA_913058275.1 uncultured Gammaproteobacteria bacterium
GCCGTTTCGCACTTTGCCTGCAAGACGAATATTCGCCTCACCGCACAGGTCTACACGAGGATAGTTTCGTTTTTCATTGTTCATAACATTGGTCTTCGAATGATTTAAACAGGATTACAACATTACTCCAAATACCCGATAATCCTAGCTTTTGTTAGCAAAATTTAGACCTGCCGCACATTTTCAAAGTCATGGCAGCGACAAATGCAGACTAATAGAGCTTTTACAGCTTTCATCCATACAGAGGCGACATGGTCCGCTACGAAATAGCTGCTAATCATTCCAATACCAAGGTAAGGAAAATTCTTACATGCTTTTCCATGCTACTGCTATTAGGGCCAGTCAATAGTCTCACTGCCCAAGACAACCTCGCTCCTCCTAGCTCTGTTAGGGAATACATCGAACCGAAACAACGAGCGAACTACGATGTCCTACTCATCGAATTTGGCAACAACAAACAGCTACCCATTGGTTTCGAACTACAGACCCTGCTTGCACTCAGGCATTACCCCGAATTACGTGACACGAAAATTAACTTCATCGTAAATGATGTGTCGATACCCATTCTGTATAACACTCCTACGAGACACCTGAGATCGGCTACAACTACCACCGCACGGTGACTAGGATGCTAACCCCTGTCACTTTACATGTCGACTTCTAGCACCTGCGAATATCTTGAAATTGTCGGGACTCACCTCGGCGATGCACAGTCAGCGACAAAACGCTTCCCAGCGAAATAAGTCCTTCAATTGCGTGATTGCAGGTGATAGATTTCGCTACAGATTCAAAACACCAATAATCACCCATCAGGGGAGTCTCTAGGACTATGCATTACCGAAAAATTTTACTTAGCCTCGCTTTGGCCAATCTTTTAGCAATGCCAGCATTCGCGCAGGACTCAGGGCCCATTGGCCCCAGCCCTTATGACTTCAATACAGAGACTTGGATGCAACCTTTCGCAGGAGAGGGGCGCTCATGGGGCGGTACTTCAGGCGTGGTTGTGGAATCGAAAGACAGGATTTTCGTCCTTCAGCGCGGTGAGACACAACTGCCTGACCCGCTTCCACCAGAATACACCAGCTTTGCCGGATCGATGGGATGGAATGTGCTTCGCGGTCGTGGCCGAGTATGGCAGAACTGCATCTATGTAATTGATAGTGAAGGTAATCTACTTGAAGTCTGGAATCACTGGGATCACCTGTTCGCCGGCACAGACGGGCCAGGGCCACACCGGCTTCGCATGAATCCTTATGACCCCGAGAAACGACTCTGGCTAGTCGACGAAACCGGCCACATCATCTATGTATTCTCCAATGACGGCTCCCAGCTGCTCATGACATTGGGCGAGAAGAACGTTGCTGGCAAAGATGAGTATCATTTCAATCAACCACAGGACGTAGCATTTCTTCCCGATGGAAAGATTTTGATCGCAGATGGCCTCGGTGGAAACAACCGAATTGTGGTACGCGACGCGGCAGGCAAGTACTTGTCTGAATTTGGCGAGACGGGCGAAGGAGACGGGCAATTTGCCAGTGTCCACGCGCTAGCGATGGGCCCCGAAGGCAACCTATTTGTCTTGGACCGAGATCTACTTAGAATCCAAAATTTTAGGCAGACTGCAGTACCCGGCTCAAGCAACTACCCTACTTACGAACATGAAGCTACTTGGGCCGACCTCGGCATGCCGCTAGATATATTGGTGAACGAAGATAGCGCCTGGGTTACTGACCTCAATCCACCGAAGATCGTCCAATTCAACTTGGACGGTACCCGTAAATACACTTGGAATCTGCCGGTAGAAGGGCCTCACCGCTGGATAGAGATGCACTCTCTATCTGTTGATTCGGATGGCAATTTGTATGGCACTGACAACCAAGCTGGACGTCCACAGAAATTGACGCCACGCGCCGACGCCGATCCAGATCTTATCTTGGGAAAAGCCTACGTGCCTTAATGGAAACATCGAACATCTCCCCTCTTTCGGCGACAGCTTGTAGAAAATGCCTTAGCTTGTGCCGTTGAAATGCAGATGGCCATGAGCAAACTTAACGATGTTAATCGTTCTATGGACATGCACGATCTGTTCACAGGCATCGCTATTAACACCGGTTCAGTAGTTGTCGGCGATTTAGACTCCTAGCACTATCATGAGTACACAATCATCGGAGACGCAGTGAATTTATCCTCGCCTATAGAGGCTCAGTGCCTTAAAGGACAGATACTCATTAGCGAAAACACTTACGCTCTGACCAAGGAATTTATTGAAGTCGGCCCGCCAAACCGAGTAGAGGTCAAGGGTGCTCGTTCTGCCGTCGATCTCTACGAGTTACATGCAACCGAACGACCACACTCAATGGAAGTGCCGCGCCGCGAAGGAAGAAAGAGTCCTCGCATCAAAGTTAACATGCCTATTGTCTTTCAGAACCTTGCCGGAAAAATTGTCTTGGGCGAGAATTATGACGGCGAAGCAATAGATATTAGTTACCACGGTTTGTTAATTGAAACGCCCATTCAGTTATGCAAATCCGCCGAGATCAAGATGTCCCTCTCTCTCGAACTCTTCAGTGACCGAACCACCTATTTGTATGCTCGCATCATTAATACGGAACAGGTTGGCGACAAATTCCGCAGCAGCATGGAATTCACGACCATCGGCACCGAAGGCCTAAGGGCCATCAAGCAATATGTAGACAATATGGCCGCCACAAGCTCAGTAATCTGCATGCAATAGCCCACGCTTTAATTCGGCAGGATGCGGTTATTGAAGCTCTAGTCGGTTGTCTGGATCTGGTCTAAAAATCAAATACTCGATTTCCCCTTCCAACTCACTCCACCAGTGTGCGGTATGACCTGGAATTACAATGACATCGCCCGGCACCACGCGTCGGCTTACGCCTCCCTCAACAGACTTCGCTCTCAGCCAACTTTCATTTCCCTCGTAAGGCTCTACCAACGTGCCACCGGTTACTAACGTGGCTGCCCCTTTCAACATGTAGTAGATCTCGGTGGTGTCGACTAAATGCACATTGACGTCACCGGTAACCCCATCCGGCCTGTAGACACCAAAAATGCCTAAACGCATATCGCCTGTTGTTTCTACGACGCGTATAGGCGAATCGCTAACACGGTCTCTAGGTAAACCATCGATGAATGCCTGAATCTCGACGCCTGTTATATCCGTTGCTACTTGTGGTGTAGCAGGGGGTTGGGTCTGCGCGAACACAAACGAGGTTGAGAGCGCAAACAGCAGAGTAATAATCCTTGTCTTCATCCTAATTCCTCCGAGTTAGCAATACTGGTATCTAGCCCGAACATTGAGAGCAGTGAGCTAAGCCGTGAATCGCCTACAAATTGTTACACCTATATAACTAGGCTCTCCTACAATTTGTAACACATGTGAGGCTAGTCTTCTCCTATAATTTGACTTACGCGGCGGTAGACACATGTAGCTGTTCGCTTGGGATTTGTCGCCTATTTATGTAGAAAGTCAGGTAAAAAGCTGTAGACTATTTCTCGTAAGCCGCGCATTCAGGGCTTAGGCACTACCAATAACAATATCAATAAAACAGCGCTATCGTGCAGTCCTAACACCCATAAGGATCTCCCTTGAATACTACAGCTACTGGCCCCGCCATTTCGAATTTCTCAATGCCTAGTAATCGTGGCAGCATTGTAGCGAGCGCACTATTGGCTCTCGTTATCTATTTTTATCTAAGCAGCAACTACGGCTGGCGCCAAGGCGCTCTATTCGTAGTCGGCCTTGCTGCTGGCATTATTCTCTACCATGCAGCTTTTGGTTTTACTGCCGCTTGGCGCGAAGTAGTTAATTCAGGTCGAGGCGCCGGGCTGCGTGCACAGATGATCATGCTCGGCATTACAGTGCTGATATTTACGCCGTTGATCGCTCAGGGCGAAATTTGGGGAATAAGTCTCAGAGGCAGTGTTGCGCCCTTAAACATTGCGGTCATCTGTGGTGCCTTCATGTTCGGTGTTGGTATGCAATTAGGTGGAGGCTGCGCATCAGGCACCTTATTTACCGCCGGTGGTGGAAATATGCGAATGCTTATTACACTGGCGGCCTTCATCGCCGGCTCTGTATTAGGCACATGGCAGTGGTCAATGTGGCAGGGTGTTCCGAGCCTAGCACCCTTTTCTCTCACCCAGAACTTCGGCGCGGTATGGGCTATTTTAATTAGCGCTGGCTTGTTCGCCGCTGTCTGGTTTGCGACCACAATTTATGAGCGCAAGCGCCATGGCAACCTAAAGAACGACCGCGACGTTGACCGCCCCTATTCCTGGCTAACAGGTCCATGGCCATTACTAGCCGGCGCACTCGCTCTAGCGGCGGTCAACGTATCCACTCTACTATTAGCAGGTCGACCCTGGGGCGTCACCTCTGCATTCGCCCTATGGGGCGGCAAGATTGCACTATTCCTCGGTATAGATATTCACGGCTGGGCCTATTGGCAGCGACCGGTACTTAGCAACGCCTTAGAACAAAGCATCTTCACCGATATTACGTCTGTTATGAATATTGGCATTATGCTGGGCGCACTTCTCGCAGCTGGTCTCGCGGGGAAATTTGCTCCTAACTTTCGACTTCCATTGCGATCGATAGTCGCAGCTGTTGTTGGCGGAATACTGCTTGGCTACGGCGCCCGCATCGCCTACGGCTGTAATATAGGCGCCTATTTCGGCGGCATAGGCTCAACCAGCCTGCATGGCTGGCTCTGGTTTGTCGCCGCCTTTATGGGCAGCTGTGCGGGTACAAAGTTACGCCCCTACTTTGGTCTTAAATAGTTAATTTACGCAAACTCGAAATCACTCAATACAAATTTTTTTATGGAGAAAAGTGCATTATGAAGTTTATTTCAAGAAGTTTAATTTCCACACTACTAATCGCTGGTTTTAGTACGCCACTCGCCGCACAGGAATTTGTTGCTGGCGAGCCTATTGGCTCTGTAAACGAGGCCGGTGTTCGCGTCCCTATGTCTAGCAATGTGAAAGTCTACGGTAGCTTTCACTTTTCTGAGAGCTGCGCTTTCGATGCAAACAAGAACCTTGTATTGGCTATGAACAACGCAACGCGCGGTGATGGCACTGAGAACGATGGCTATGTATCGCTGATAAACCCAGATGGCAGTGTGCATACACCAAAATGGATAGGCGCAACGCGTGATGGGCTTGAGCTGCATCACCCCTTGGGCAGCGCTATAAGCAATGGCGTTTTATATACTGTAGATGTTGGCTATGTTCGCTCATTCGATCTCGCTAGCGGGCAGCCTTTAGATGCTGTCGCAATTCCAGGATCGACAATTTTAAATGGCATAGCGGTAGCCGATGACGGAACTATCTATGCATCTAACACACGATCCCCAGAGAGTATTTACAAGGTAGCGCCGAATGGCGAGGTTTCAACATTTGCCGATGGCGCCCCACTAGCAGCTCCGAACGGCGTGGCTATAGATAGAGATGGAAATATTGTAGTCGTGAACGTAGGCGACTCTGCGGTGATTACTTACAACACCCACGGCGAAGTGATTCTTACCGAGTACGCTGTCGAAGGTGGCAACGACGGCATCGTAGTAACCGAAGACGGCACCAAATACGTCAGCAGTGTGCGGTTCGGCAGTGTTTCTCGCATTCGCCCTGGGCAAGACGCAGAGGTAATCGCAGCCGGTATTCCGAGTGCCGCATCTATGTGCTATGACTCAGTTCAGAATCAACTAGTCATCCCACTTAATGGGAACTATGCATTGGCCTTCATTCCGCTATAAAACAGGCACAAGCAAAATGTATTGATTGTCTCGCCATTCATCTGCGTCGCGGGTGTGTTGGCGAGACAATTGATTTACTGCACTACCGGCAGTTTCATTGACCTCGGTCATTGGCAGCCTTTCCAGTGAACCATAAAAAAACCCCGCACTGGA
>CAJXQP010000194.1 GCA_913058275.1 uncultured Gammaproteobacteria bacterium
AAAGGATTGGCCTAATACAGAACTACTATCCCGATATCAGGTTAGATATAGCAGCGCAGAATCAAAGTCAGCAGGCAGTGATAAAGAAGGATTGCTCATGCTACGGTGGATGCTTGAAGAGTTCCGGGTATCATTGTTCGCGCAAACTTTAGGGACGCACATCCCAGTTTCCGAAAAGCGGTTAGACAAGCAGTTTGAAAAAGTACTTTAATTAGTTCAATAAATTAGTCACTAACACATATCGTGAAAACTTCTAGCAAAATACAGGCTCCTAAAACCAGCAAGCAGACTGCTGCGTTTTTGCTATTGCTGTGTAGTCTTGTCGCCAATGGCGCATCCGCACAGACCGAAGATCCTTGGAGAGAAACCAACGAGCAAGTATTTAGGTTGAATGACCATTTCGACCAGCTCATTGTTAGGCCTGTTGCTTCTGGCTATACCTTGTTCATACCTAGAGTGGCGAGACAGGGAATTGGCAATCTCTTTAGCAATATCGATGATATCAATGTCTTAGTAAACGATTTATTGCAGTTTAAACTTTACGCTGCCATGAATGACTCGGGCAGGCTTTTGGTCAACTCGACGCTAGGCTTGGTCGGCATTCTTGATATCGCCAGTGGGTTTGGTCTTTACAAAAATGAGGAAGACTTTGGCCAGACCTTAGGGCGCTGGGGAGTTGGTGCTGGCCCTTACGTCATGCTACCTGTCTTCGGTGCGAGTAATGCTAGAGACTCTGTCGGCCTTGTTTTGGATACGTTGTTCAACCCGATTCAATATCTCGATGGGGAGTCATTACGCCTCACCTTGTTTTTGGTGAAGGAAACTGACTCTCGTTCAGGCCTGCTTGCGCTGGACGAATTAATAACGGGTGATCGTTATTTATTTGTGCGTGAAGCCTATGCGCAGCGAAGAGAATACTTGGTGACTGACGGCCAGGTTGAAGATGAGTTTGGTGATTTCTAAGCAACCGGCTTAATTTCTACTGACCATGCGCTTCTAGCTCTTACTATGCGATTCTGACTTTGAGTTTTGTCTTAATGAAGTCACTATGAGAAACATATATCAGCTCTGATACCTTCCGAATTAGATGATCCTCGTATTTGTCTAGGCGCTTGTCGGAAAAGGCAATGCGCCACATATTCTCGATAAGCTTTACTTTCTGCTCGTAATCGTAGCTGTCGTTTATTAATTTGGTAAATTCGTAGAGAGAGGTGGCCTCAAAAGCCTCGTCCTTTGCTAACTTGGTTAGCTCTTCGAGATCAGACTCCGCAATATTGTAACTTTGCTGTAGCACTGCCATGAACTCACTATGCTCGCGTTCGTCGAGTTCGTGGTCAGAGTTCATAACTTCGACTAGCAGTGCGGCACTGGCAAGGTCGATCCTGCTCATTGCCGAGCTAGGCGCTTCTACTTCCGCTTTTTTTGTTAATTTGTTCTCGAAGAAACTTTTAATGGAATCGATCACGTCATTCTTCCTCAACAAGATTTGAACTGGACTGTTGTTACGCTAGTCTACGTAGGAAATGGCATCGAGTAAAACGCCTATATCGGCAGTTTTTTTGTAGCTATTTTCACTTAGGTGACGGCGAAATTGTTTGCCTCCTTTCTGGCCCTTGTACAGGCCTAGGATATGCCGCGTCATGTGATGTAATGGCGTGCCACTCTCTAATTCTTGCTCGATGTAGGGTATGAATTTTTGTAGCCTTTCGGTGCGAGTCTGTGCGTTGCTTGCCGCTCCAAAAAAAACAGCGTCCACCTCATTTAGTATGAAGGGGTTTTGATAGGCTTCTCTACCCAACATAACGCCATCTGTCTTTTTGAGAAGTGACTCCGCATCGAAGAGTGTTTTAATTCCCCCGTTTATAATGATGCAAAGCGCAGGGAAGGTCTTCTTGACGGCAAAGACGCTATCGTATTTTAGTGGTGGTATCTCGCGATTCTCTTTCGGGCTGAGGCCCGACAAAATAGCCTTGCGCGCGTGAACTATAAAGGTGTCACACCCGGCATCCGCGACAGTGCCAATAAAATCCTCTAATTCTTCCTGCGAGTCGCGATCGTCAATGCCTATCCGGCATTTCACGGTGACCGGCAAGTTAACACTCGTCATCATGCTGTCTACGCACTTGGCTACTAGTTCAGGTTCAGCCATGAGACAGGCACCGAAGGCGCCAGACTGAACTCTATCGCTCGGGCAGCCGACATTGAGATTTATCTCATCATATCCTGCCTCTTCTGCGAGGACAGCCGCTTCAGCCAGCTCGACAGGATTACTGCCACCCAATTGTAAAGCGACAGGATGTTCGCCTTGGCTGTGTTGCAGTAAATACTGCGCATCACCATGCTTGAGTGCCGCACTCGTCACCATCTCGGTATAGAGTAGGGCATGCTCTGAGAGCTGGCGAAGAAATACGCGATCGTGACGATCGGTCCAGTCCATCATCGGCGCAATACAGAAGCGATGACTTAGGCTGGCGACTGTGTCTGTAGTTTCGCTATTTGGTGGCTGTTGGTTCGCGCTGTTCAATGAATGTACCTAATTGTTTAGCGAAGTAGCTATGTTGGTCGCTCTAAGAGCTGGATGCAGGTTGTAGCGAAAGCCTCAGTGCATGTCAAGAAGTAGGCGGTTAAACTGTCTATGATAGGAATTAAAGGCGAATCGCGTATAATCTCGCCTTTCGCGAGAGGGCAGTTATGTTCCTCGAATACTAAGTTTCGTCAGTGCTGTCCCGAGTAGAGAAATATGAACAAAGTTCGCACACGCATTGCACCGTCTCCGACTGGCGATCCGCACGTTGGTACTGCCTACATAGCCCTGTTCAATCGATGTTTTGCCCATAAGCATGGTGGTGAGTTTGTGCTGCGCATCGAAGACACCGACCAACAGCGTAGTACCGACAAGTCAGAGCAGGATATTTTAAACTCACTTGAATGGCTAGGACTGTCTTGGGATGAAGGTCCAGGTTGCGAAGGTAATGTTGGGCCATACCGACAGAGTGAGCGCTCTGAGATATACTCCGCTCATATTCAACAGCTTCTCGATAATGGCTCAGCCTTCCGCTGTTTCTGTACCGCCGAAAGGCTCGATGATTTACGCAAGCAGCAAATGCAAGATAAAACACAGCCTGGTTACGATGGTCACTGTCTGAGCCTAAGTCAAACCGAATGTGAGAGTAAATGTGCGGCTGCTGAGCCACATGTTATTCGTATGAAAATTCCCGACTCTGGTGAGTGTGAGTTTGAAGACATGCTGCGCGGTAGCGTAAGCATCGCGTGGTCACAGATCGATATGCAGGTATTGATCAAGTCCGACGGAATGCCGACCTACCATTTCGCGAATGTAGTTGATGATCACTTGATGGAAATATCTCACGTCATACGCGGTGAAGAATGGATCAACTCAGTACCCAAGCATATTTTGCTGTATCAGTATTTCGGCTGGGAGGCGCCGGCTTTCTGCCATATGCCATTGTTACGTAACCCGGATAAAAGCAAGCTGAGTAAGCGCAAGAACCCTACTAGCATTCGTTACTTTGACGCGATGGGATATCTGCCTGAGGCATTGCTAAATTATTTAGGCATGATGGGCTGGACGATGCCCTCTGGTGAAGAAAAATTCTCTCTTAGTGAAATGGAAGCGAGCTTCGATATAAGCAGAGTCTCCCTGGGTGGCCCAATTTTCGATATTGAAAAGCTCGATTGGCTCAATGGGAAATACATTCGTGAGGAGTTATCCGACGAGGAGTTTGCGGCGCGCTTCGCTGCCTGGGCATTTAAGCCTGAAAAAGTCGCTCAGATAGTGCCGTTACTAAAGCAACGTGTGGAACGCTTCAGCGATGTTGCTTCACTAGGCGGTTTCTTTATTGATGGCTCGCTTGAAATATCTGAGGAGGGCTTTGCGCACAAGGCCATCGACTCGCCCCAAGCTTTGAAGATTCTCCAGTTCACCTTATGGAAATTGGAAGCACTTGAAGAGCTGGAAAGAAACTCTGTAGAGGGGGAGTTGCAATCGCTAGCTGCCAAGTTTGAACTGAAGATAAGGGACTTCCTATTTCCTTTGTTCGTAGCTTTAAGTGGCAAAGCGGTATCCACCTCTGTGATTGAGTCCATAATGATACTGGGCATCGATATCACGCGCGCACGGATTCGTCAGGCCATTTCAGTATTGGGTGGTATCTCTAAGAAGCAGGCGAAAGCACTCGAAAAAGAATTTCGCAACTTCTAGTGGTTTTACTCTCAGCCTAGACCTGCGTTGACAGGGTGAGCGACTGTGCTTAGAATGCGCCTTCCCTCGAAAATGGTCATGGGGCCTTAGCTCAGCTGGGAGAGCGCAACACTGGCAGTGTTGAGGTCAGCGGTTCGATCCCGCTAGGCTCCACCAATTTCTTTTACTAATACCTTAGTGGTTTCTATTGAGACGATGTGTAACCGTCTTGGCGGTGATGTGCCGTGCCTGAGTAAATGACGTTAGTCAGATTTTTGTCTGAGGGGGAGGAGAAAAGAACTGCGGCTATCACCACTGGAGGCGATAGCCGCTTAGTTTAGAGCTAAGGGGTTAGATCTTAGATATCGCGCTTTGTGTGGCCTTTGTAAAGCTGTCTAGGTCTGCCGATACGGAAAGAACTGCTGAGCATTTCATCCCAATGTGCGATCCAGCCTGGCGTTCTGCCGGTAGAGAAGATTACCGTGAACATGCTAGTAGGAATGCCAATGGCCTTAAGAATGATCCCTGAGTAGAAGTCGACGTTCGGATATAACTTACGTTCGATAAAGTAATCATCTTCTAAGGCAATTTTCTCAAGTTTGCGAGCGATCCTGAATAGAGGATCATCTTCGACTCCTAATTCATCGAGCACTTCATTACATATCTCACGCATCACTGTGGCGCGTGGATCAAAATTCTTATACACCCTGTGACCGAAGCCCATCAGCCTGAACGGATCGTCTTTGTCCTTGGCACGCAGGATAAATTCTTCGATATTCTTCTCATCGCCGATTTCAGCCAGCTGCGCGAGTACTGCCTCGTTGGCGCCGCCGTGTGCAGGCCCCCATAGTGCCGCTATACCCGAGGCTATACAGGCATAAGGATTGGCGCCTGATGAGCCGGCTAGGCGTACGGTGGATGTAGAGGCATTCTGTTCGTGATCAGCGTGTAGTAGGAAAATAGTGTCCATCGCTTTCGCGAGAATCGGACTAACATTTGGGGTGTCGCAAGGAGTGCCAAACATCATGTGTAAGAAGTTTTCAGCAAAGCCCATATCATTCTGCGGGTACATGAAGGGCTGGCCTACGCCGTGCTTGTAGCACATAGCTGCGAGCGTTGGCATCTTGGCAATAATTCGGTGAGCAACTATCTTACGGTGCTCCGGATTTTCGTTGTCCAGATTGTCATGATAGAAGGCAGAAAGGGCGCCAACCACACTCAATAGCATCGCCATTGGGTGAGAAGTACGTGGGAAACCTTTAAAGAAGTTATGGATCTGCTCATCGACCATCGTGTGATAGCGAATAGTGTTCTCAAAATCTACTTTCTCGGTCGCATCTGGTAATTCGCCATTCAACAGTAGGAAGCAGGTATCTAGAAAGCTCACATTCGCCGCTAGTTGCTCGATCGGATAGCCTCGATGAAGAAGGACGCCCTTGCCGCCGTCGATAAATGTGATGTCCGACTCACAGGATGCTGTGGACATAAAACCGGGATCGTAGGTAAAAAAGCCTTGGCCGACGAGACTGCTAACGTCTATTACGTCTGGACCAGTACTGCCTTCATAAACGGGAAGCTCGATAGGTTTATCAACACCGTCAATGGTTAACTGGGCCTTTTTTTCGCTCATGCATGACTCCTGAAACTACATTGAAATTGAATTTTCTTTTTAGTATACAACTGCTTACAGTTGTATTCGTGCTCTTAGTGTGGCCT
>CAJXQP010000195.1 GCA_913058275.1 uncultured Gammaproteobacteria bacterium
GACTAGCTGAACCCAAACATCTAAGCTAATTTTTTTCATAATAAACTCGCATTAGTAGCAGCAGAAAAGCAGAGTGAGGTTATTGTTGTTAGTAATTTGTTCATAGCCAATATTTCGCACCTCAATAATAAATTTCGTGTCACTACTAAAGTAGCGCTGGGATAAATGTCTCGCAATTACCTCTATAAGTAAAACTAGGCTCGTCCCAGTAAATTTTGTTAGTCGCCGTATGATAGCGCCATAAGGGAGCCATCAAAGCTATCCAAAATTGACATTATATTGCCCTTGTAAGAAATATCATCAAATTGATAACCAGTCCCAGTGGCGATTGGAGTATAAGAAGGATAAATACACCCTGAATTCGCTCAATCTACTGCAAGGTCCCGGCTACTGACAATCGACAGGAGTCAAAGGGGTCAGAGTACTTTGATTTTTCTATGGACGTGGGTTGCTGCCAGAGCACGATTGATTCGTGATTTGGCTAAGCCAAATTCCTCACCCCTTCGGGGCAGCCTACGGCTGTCTGCGGAGCTTCGCTCCTTTCGAACGGGCGCGGTCTTTCGGCTGGGTGCACCATCCAATAAAAAAGGGGTCCTTTTTAGGACCCCTTTTTTATTGGATGGTGCACCCAGCACGATTCGAACGTGCGACCCCCTAGTTCGTAGCCAGGTACTCTATCCAGCTGAGCTATGGGTGCGTATTACTGTAACTTCTTCAACTTCTCTCCCCAACACCTTCTGCCTAGGCTCCGGTACGTGAAGAGGGCGGTATTATAGCGAAATGAACGATTTTTCATAGACTTAAATGGCGCTAGTTGCCATCTGCGTGTTTTCTCTGCAGATGAGCTGTAATACCATAGGCTTTATGAGCAAAATCAATGAAAATGAAATAGTTACCCCGAGTCGTGTATTGCATGCCCTAGTCTACGGATTTGCGTTAATTGCCTCCCCTTCTCTGCTTGCCGACTACGAAGACGGGGTGAATGCTGCGTTTAAGGGCGACTTCGAAACCGCCTTGCATGAATTTACCGTGGCGGCTGAAGAAGGGCTCGATCTGGCGCAATACAATCTCGCGATTCTGTATTTCACCGGTCAGGGTGTGGAGCAGGATGCTGCTGAGGCCTTTCGCTGGACTAAAGCGGCGGCACTACAAGGGCATGTTGCGGCACAGTTTAATCTCGGTAGTCTGTATTACGCTGGCGATGGTGTAGAAGCTGACACTGATAAAGCCGTTGAGATGTTTGAGGGAGCTGCGCGGGCTGGCCATGCTAATGCCGCCCTGATACTTGCCAATATGTACGCCGATGGAGAACTCACTTCTGATGAAGAACCTAGTCTATATGCTCAACTCTCCAACTATATATCTACGCTCTTTTCAGATGAACGGGCGAGCAACGATTTAGTCCTCGCCCATGTCTGGGCTAACGTCGCGATCGCCAATGAGAACAGCGAGGCGGATGCCCTGCTTGTGGATCTTGAGGGGCGCATGAGCGCAGAACAGTTGAGTCAGGCGCGCCGGCAATTTGCGCAGTGGCAGATCCTATAATTCACATTAACTTAATGAATTTTATCTCTAAACTTCAATATCTTGATAGACATATCTAAAGTCTAGCAAGAAATAGAAATTTTCCTTTTTCTCGCCGGTGTCGTTAAATACCGTGACCTGTGAGGTAATGGAGGCACCGCAGCTGGCCCGTTACAATGTCTGTAAATTCGAATCGATAAGGAATTCACAGATGTCTGCCGTTGGCCCCCTACTCAGCGAATAGCGCAAAAAAAGCCGGCTCTCACAGCTGGATTTATCACTTATGGCTGATGTCTCCTCGTGGCATATTAGCTTCATCGAAACAGGGCGTATCAGCCCCAGTCGGGCGATGATATTGCGCCTCGCGGATGTGCTCGACCTGCCCCATACGGACAGCAACTTACTGCTGCATTCTGCGGGTTATGCGCCTGCCGGTACGCAGCTGGATCTGGGTGCGGATGATATGAAGCCGGTTCGGGAGGCGCTGACGTTAATCCTGGATAACCACAATCTGTATCCCGCGCTAGTGATGGATGGCAGCTAGGATTTGCAGAAGGCGAATAGTGCGCAGCAGATGATGACAGCCCAGATTATGGATTCCAGCAGCACCCCACCTACCATGAATATACTCGAAGCCATATTCCGGCAGGACTGCTACAGGCCCTTCATTGAGAGCTGGGACGAGGTGGCTAGTCACACGTTGCGACGGCTGCGTAAACGGATGTTAGCCTTTGGTAAGCCGCCTAGTGACGATGCGCTGTACAAGCGCGTGCTGGAGATGTCTCCGCCGGATAAGCCTAATGATTCACCCTCTGATGGCCCCATGCTCACTATCGATTTCAAACTGAGTGGTCAGTCGTTGAAGATGTTCTCTACACTAAGCCAGTTTAGTACGGCGCTGGATGCTGGTATGGAAGAGCTGCTCGTCAAGAGTTATTTCCCAGCGGACGAGCTGTGTAAGGCGTTCTTTGAGCAGTTTGCGAGCTAGATAGACGGAATTTTTGGGATCTAAGCTCTTCTGGGGCCTAACCTATTCAGTGCCTGCTCGAATGGCGAGGCACTGCAATGTTTCCAGCCAATTACTGGCCCATTGCCAGGCGTTCAACAACAAAAGTCACACTAGCATCCATGGTTTCAAGCAGTGGCCCTGGATAGATACCAATACCTATAACGACTATTGCCAGAGGAATCACAGCTAACATTTCCCGCGCATTGATATCAGTGATTTTTCTCGCCGCATCAGTACGCGCTTCGCCGAATGCAACGCGTTGCAACATCCACAGCATGTAGGCAGCACCCAGTACGATGCCGCCCATCGCCAGTACTACGAAGATAAAATTTTCATAAGAAACGCCTACCAGAATTAAAAACTCACCGATAAAGTTCGATGTTGTCGGCAGACCGAAGGAAGCAACGGCGAATAAACTCAATATCGCAACGAATCTAGGCATGCGTTGTTGAAGACCACCATAGTCGGCAATTTCGCGACTGTGTGTACGATCGTAAAGGTGGCCTACTAGTAAGAACATCGCGCCCGTTGTAACACCGTGAGTCACCATCTGTAATGTGGCGCCCTCAATACCTTCGTTGTTAAACGAGAATATACCCAGAGTCACAAAGCCCATATGTGAGACGGAGGAATAAGCCACCAGTCTTTTTAGGTCTGTCTGCGCGAGAGCCATATATCCGCCGTACAAAATCCCGATAACTGACAGCCAGAGCACGGTTGGAGCAAATGAGTGGGCCATTTCGGGAAAGATTGGCAGGCAGAATCGAATCAAACCGTAACCGCCCATTTTGAGTAGCACTCCAGCTAAGAGCACACTGCCTGCGGTTGGAGCCTCGGAGTGCGCGTCGGGAAGCCAAGTGTGAAATGGCAACATGGGTAGCTTGATCGCAAAGCCCAAAAACAATGCCAGAAATATCCAGAACTCGGAATTTTCTGAATAGGTGAAACCCGCCAGTGATTGAATGTCGAAGGTGCCAGCCTGAAGAGACAGCGCCAATATGCCAACCAACAACAGCAGACTTCCTGAGAGACTGTATAGCACGTACTTCAATCCTGCCGCGATGCGATTTGGTCCACCCCACAGCACGATCATAAAATACATCGGCACCATAGTGACTTCCCACATCATGAAAAACAGAAAGGCATCAAGCGCGGTAAAGACAACCAACATGGCGCCTTCCACCAGCAGGATCAACATCATGAAGGCTTTCAACCGCGACGTTATAGACTCCCATGACCCCAGCACACAAAGCGGTGGTAGTATGGTTGTCAGTAACACCAGTAATAAACTAATGCCATCAACGCCAACAGCGTACTCAATGCCGAAAGTCGGCATCCATTCCAAACGTTCAACGAACTGCATGCCCGCTTCCACCAGGCTGAACTGGTTCCACAGATAAAAGGCGAGCGCAGCATTAAGAAGTGTAATTGCAAGCGTTACTGAGAGCACCCATTTACGCTCGCTCAAAAAGGCGAGGACAACCATGCCGATAAATGGCACGGCGATGATCAAGCTCAGCAGATGGTCTGTTAATAATGAACTCATAGCGATGCCTATCCCGCGATCCAGTAGAAAAAACCCAGTGCTGCAACCAACCATAGTACTACTATCAACAAGTTGTGTTGCAATGTGTGTGGCTCATAATGTCGTGCCGCGCGCCCAGTAGCATCGGCGCCCTGCCCTATTCCATCAACCGTTCTTGAAATCCCAGCCGTGTCGACGAACTTGCCAAGCCAGTGCGCTACAGTGACGCTGCCTGTGCCCACTGCAGTAACACGATTATCAACAGCCGAATCAAGGTAACCAAGCCGCTTTGCGATGCCAATACTGGCAGAACCCAGCGAGAGTACCAGACGGTCAACAATGCCTTGGTCTATCTTCCTCCACATCCAGCCGGAGAACTTAATTGTCGGTTGCACCAGAAATACATCGTAAATCTCATCGAAGTACCCCTTATTAAGAAAGAACACATAAAGCCGTTTCTTCCATATGCCCTCGCGCGGTGGTCCAGGATGAGAGAACCTGTAATAGGCAAGGATCCAACCAGCCAGAGCTGCAAATAACGGCAGCAATAGCCAGGCAGAGAATTCTGATGCTGGTTGTGCCTGCATGCCACCCACTACCGGTGACAGGAAACCTGCAAACCAGCGCCATACTCCAATTAACAAGGCAATCATAACGGCGACTACCACGGTAATACCAAAAACATGACGAGGTGAAAATAGCGACGCTCTGACAACAGGCTCACTATCAATGGCTCCCGTGGGGCCACGCTGAAAAACAGTAGTAACACAATTGAATAGATACATGGCGGTAAAAAAGATTGTGCCAAGCCCTACAATCCACAGAGCAATATTTGCTGCGGCAGAACTTTGCGAAATCCACAAAAACTGATAAGAACCTGAGAAAATTACCAGCGCAGGTATCAAGGACATGATCAATGCGCCAATAAACAGGCCGCTGCTCGAAAGTGCCGGCTTCTCCTGGGAACTTTCGAGATGACGATGCGTACCAGCAAGAGAATTGCCTGTAGACAAAAACAGGAATGCTTTGAAGCAACCGTGGGCGATGAGATGAAAAATCGCAGCAACGAATGCCCCCACACCACAGAGCATTATCATAAACCCAAGCTGGCTAATAGTTGAATAAGCAAGAACTCGCTTGATATCAGTTTGAGTCAACGACACTACCGCAGCAAACAGCGCCGTGATCGCGCCAACTGTTGCGATCACCATCATCGCGTTGGGCGCTAGTACTAAAATCGGGCTCAATCGTACCAGCAAAAATGGCCCGGCATTTACCATAGTCGCTGCATGGATAAGCGCAGACACCGGTGTCGGAGCCTCCATGGCAAATGGTAGCCACACATGGGCGGGCATCTGTGCTGACTTGCCAACCGCGCCGCAAAACAAACAGAGGGTTATCAGGGTTAGTGACTGAGTAGGAATATCGTTTGCTGATTGCGCAATGGCCAGTATCTCAGGAATATCGAGAGTTTCAAAAGATAGATAGGTGAGAATTATACCTACCAAGAGTCCGGCATCGGCGATTGAGTTAACTAAAAATACTTTCGTCGCAGCCCGTGCAGCTGAAGGTCGCTCAGAGTAGTGGGAGATCAGCAAATAGGAACAGATGCCCATGAGCTCCCAGAAAATAAACGTTACCATTAGATTGCTGCTCATCACTAGCAACGTCATGGCGGCGGTGAACAAGGCTGTCAGCGCGAAGAACCGGCTATGCCTAGGGTCGCTGACCATATAACGGGAGGAATAGACCTGCACAACCGTGCTGACTCCGGTAACCAGAAGCAACAGCAGTACGGTTAGCTGGTCCAAGTAAAAACCAAAATCAATTTTTAGTTGGCCCACATTCAGTAA
>CAJXQP010000196.1 GCA_913058275.1 uncultured Gammaproteobacteria bacterium
CCTCGGTCTCGTGGGCTCGGAGATGTGTATAAGAGACAGACTTAATTCCGTAAACGAGATAGCGATCGCAGCCGGTCGTGAAATTCTCGATGTCTACAATTCCGCACAGGCAATTGAAGTCAGTACGAAGTCGGATGATTCCCCGCTTACCGATGCCGATCGCCGCGCCCACCTTTTAATAGTCGATCGGCTAAGCAGTCTTACACCTGACATCCCTTTGTTGTCGGAAGAGTCTGATGCAATCGACTATGGTTTAAGAAAAGCTTGGCAACGTTACTGGCTAATCGACCCCTTGGATGGCACTAAGGAATTTATCAATCGCAACGGCGAATTCACAGTAAATATCGCATTAATCGAAAACGGTCAATCCGTTGCGGGGGTAGTACATGTCCCCGTCACCGGTGTTAGCTACTTCGGCGGCACGAGAATTGGTGCTTGGAAGCAGGACACAAATCAATCGGGCAGTGAAGCGAAACCGATCTCCAGTCGGCCCATGCAGGATCACTCTGATGTTCGCATCGTCGCCAGTCGTCGTCACTTAGGCGAGCAGTTGGAAGCTCTTGTGGGGAAGATCGAGAATCATTTCGGTAAGGCGACACTATTGAGTATGGGCAGTTCACTAAAAATGTGTCTTCTAGCTGAAGGTAGTGCGGACATCTACCCTCGAATGGCCCCTACCTGCGAATGGGATACCGCGGCTGCTCACGGCATTCTCTGTGCAGCGGGCGGCGAAATCGTAGATCTGCAGTTCCGACCGTTAAGATACAATTCAAAGCCAGAGCTGTTGAACCCCTTTTTTATAGCCCTAGCAGACCGCGCCTATCCCTGGCAGCAGTTGCTGGACAAGCAATAATAAAAGTATAAGCTTCTGACTCTGCATTGGCGTTCACGCCAAAAACTAGAGTCTAGAACTTAAAACTTAGCTTAAACACTCTCTCCACCCACAGACCAATGAATCCAATGAGATTAACCATGCGCCTATTCCTACTTTCCCTCGTTCTGATACTTGCCGCTTGTAGTGAGCAAGAGCCAGCTCAGCAATCAATTGCAGAGACTGCAAACGTTGACGCTACTGAAATTCAAAGCGAAACGGTGGTCACAGAGACTGCGCGTCTGAATGACTGGTTCGATGAACAGTATGCCGAGCAGCTCGATTTCAGCCCGCAAACTAAGACGCGCCTGGGTGATAAATCCGACTACGACAGTTTGAATGATTACAGCGTCGCCGGCTCTGATGAACAGCTTGCTTGGCGCAGGCAAAGCGTCGCTGCCATGATCGCTGATTTCGATTACGGCCTTCTTAACGAGGATGGCAAACTATCCTATGACATGTGGAGCTATTCCTTAGATCGAGCAGAGGCGGCTGTTCCCTTTAGACAACATGGATATATTTTTGGGCGCGGAGGTCCTCATGCTTCGTTACCAAATTTCCTAATTAATTATCATCGTGTCGATGATGCCTCAGATATAGAAGCTTACTTGTCTCGATTAGGAGAACTTGATCGAGTCTTTGCGCAGTTGCTCGACCGTGCACGTTCTGCATCAAGAGCTGGTATTCGGCAGCCGGCATTCGCTTATGATTTCGCGATGACAGAAATTGATAGAGTTACCTCAGGTGTTCCTTTTAATACGAATGACAGCTCGCCAAACTCACCAATCTGGACCGATATTCAAGGCAAGATTGAGGCGCTAGTTGCTTCTGATTTGATTAGTAGCGACCAGGCCCAAGAGTATATAGCCCAGGCACAGGAGATTTTAGCTGGCGAAGTTATGTCTTCCTATCGAGAAATACTCGCTTGGCTGGAACAAGATAAGGCGTTTGCATCTGAAACTTCGCAAGGAGTGTGGGCGCTTCCCGATGGAGAAAATTACTATAACTATCGTCTCGCGCAAATGACGACGCTTGCATTCACCGCAGATGAAATTCATGAAATTGGTTTGGCGGAAGTCGAGCGCCTGCATCGATCGATGGAAGAGATAATGAAGGCTGTAGATTTTGAAGGGACTCTTCAAGATTTTTTCGTTTTCATGCGAGAGGATGACCGTTTCTACTTTCCTAACACCGATGAAGGACGTGAGGACTATCTCGATTTAAACAATGAGTATCTCGATGCGATCACGCTGAAGTTACCCGACTATTTTGGTCGCCTACCGAAGGCAGAATTAGAGGTGCGACGCGTGGAATCGTTTAGGGAGCAAGCTGGTGCCGCGCAGCATTACGCATCGGGCACACCCGACGGATCGCGACCTGGAGTGTTTTATTCGCATATGTCCGATATGTCTACACTACCTATATTTCAGCTCGAAGATGTGGCCTATCACGAAGGTAGCCCCGGGCATCACATGCAGATATCGATTCAACAGGAGCTAACCGGTGTGCCCAGATTTCGTACACAGTATCGTACAACCGCCTACACGGAGGGTTGGGGGCTATATGCGGAATGGCTCTCTAAAGAGATGGGCGCATTTGAAGATCCCTATTCGGATTTCGGGCGATTAAGCGGCGAGTTGTGGAGAGCAATTCGCCTAGTAGTCGATACTGGTATTCATGCTCAGCAGTGGGGCGAAGAGCGTGCAGTGCAATACTTTATCGACAATTCCGCACAGGCCGAGGGAGCGATACGTTCTGAGATTCAACGATACATAACTGGGCCAGGGCAGGCGACAGCCTATAAGATCGGCATGATGAAGTTTCAGGAACTTCGAGTAAATGCCGAGACAGCGCTAGCAGATAACTTTGATATCAGGGCATTTCACGACGTGGTGCTCGGCGCTGGTGCGCTGCCAATGCTTTTGCTGGAATCGAGAGTAGATCGCTGGATAGAGGAAGTTCAATCAGGCCTAAATTAATCATAAGAGAGTGGGAAATAAGAATGACTATTAGACCGTGGACGAGAATTTTTTTTATTGGTTTATTGTTCTGTCAAATTCATTTCAGTAACGCAGCCGAGGTTGTGTCAGCGAAATCAGTAGGAATGTCTTCCTCTGTATTGCTTAATGCTACCGCTCGGTTGCAGCAGCATATCGATGATGGGGAGTTGGCAGGAGTAGTTGCAGCGGTCGCCAGAGATGGCAAGTTAGTTTATTTCGAATCACTCGGCAAACTTAATCTCGACACTGGCAAACGGATGCAAGACGATGCGCTGTTTCGAATCTATTCGATGGCTCGCGAAGTCACCAGCGCAGCGGTTCTAAAATTATATGAGGAGGGTAAGTTTCAATTAGATGATCCCATAAAAATGTACTTGCCCGGGTTCGAGAGTCAGCGAGTACTATTGGATTCATCCAGTACAGATATTACACAAACTAAGGCGCGCACCGGTGATATAACGGTTGCCAACCTTCTTACTCATACATCGGGCTTGGGTAGTCGTAGTTCCGCACTGTATAGGGAGAACAACGTAAGAGATAAGAGCATCACATTGGATCAGATGACCTCTAATGCCGCGCGCGTTCCTTTATTTCAAGACCCAGGCACACAGTTTCGTTATGGCATCCATGCCACCATATTAGGAAAGTTGGTAGAAGTATGGTCGGGACAGCCATTCGAAGATTACCTGCAAGAGAATATTCTTGACCCTCTGGAGATGGACAGCACAATGTTCTGGGTAGATGGAGAAGATGTGGATCGGTTGGCAGAACTCTATCGGCCCACTAATGGTCGCTTGGAGCCCTACAAAATAGAATCCGTACCATGGACATCGCGGCCAGCACTGATCGAAGGTGGCGTAGGTTTGTTATCCAGTGTTCCAGATTTTCTAAATTTTTCGCAAATGATTTTGGATAATGGAAAATTTAGAGGCAGAACGATTCTAAATGAAGAGACCGCTGCGTTGATGTATGTGAACGGCGTTCCCGATCAAGCCATGCCCATCGGCAACCGGGGTTACTGGCTAGGTTCCGGCTGGACTCTGGGCGGTTTCAATCTGGTGATGGACCCAGCGGAGTACGATTTTCCTGTTTCCGAAGGAACGATCTGGTGGGATGGTTCTGCGGCGACACGTTTTTTTATAGATCCGAAAGAATCTACGGTGATCGTTATCATGGCCCAGGTATCTCCGTCTAGCGGAGGAGGCTTTCGAGAAATATTCAGTGAGATGGTCGATAAGGCGATTATAGAACGCAGGTGAAAAAAATTTAGTCGTTCATAGGGTTTCGCAGCATCATCGGATTGATAAGGTCGGGTAGCTCGTTAGTGTCGTAGGGTTTGGCTACTAATACAACATTCTTGTGATCGATGAGTTGGTCTTTCAATTCTTTCTCTGCATAGCCCGTTGCCAGCAGAATTGGTAGCTCAGGTGAAATTTCAAGAATTTTAGTTGCCAGTTCAACGCCAGTCATGCCGCCGGGCATGATGACGTCGGAGAACACGAGATCGATGTCGGAATTCTTCATGTAGGTGTTGAGTCCAGAGCTGCCGTTGTGGGCAGTGATCACATCGAAACCCACAGCCTTCAGTATATGACTTGCTACGTCGCGCACAATCTCATTATCTTCGACTACTAAAATCTTTCCCTCATAGCTTGCCTTTTTATTTCTAATAATTTTAACAGGTTCTTGTGTCTTGGTTGGTTCGCCCGTGATCGGCAGAAATAGACGAAAGGTAGTGCCTTGTCCGAGGATGCTATCTACTGTTATGTTGCCACCGGACTGGCGAAGGAAGCCGTATGTGGTGCTTAGACCTAGGCCTGTGCGCTGGTTTTTCTTTTGTGGTGAAGAAAGGTTCGAAGATCTTCTTCTGTATATCCAACGGTATGCCAGTGCCACTGTCGACAATTGTTAGCTCAACGTAGTCTTGGAGATCCTGACTACTATCGTGCCCTAAATGTGAGCCGGCGAGCCTGACTGTTTTAGCCGTAGTTACCAACTTCCCTCCTTTTGGCATTGCATCCTTGGCATTCACACAAAGATTTAGTATGCCGTTCTCCAGCTGAGTTCGATCAGTAATAGCAACGCAGTCAGTGTCCTCTAAGTTTAGGCTTAGATCGATATCCTCGCCAAGGATACGGTCTAGGAATTCGTGCATCTTGGTGAGCATGTCGTCGATATCCACTGGGGCTGCAACGAGCGCCTGCTCTCTAGAGAAGCTAAGTAATCTATTATTTAATTCAGCACCACTTTTGGCTGCATTCATTATCTTGTTGATCAAGATGATCGCATCTTGATTGCCGGCGAGTTGACGTTGTAAGAACTGCAAATCACCCATAATTACTGTTAGCAAATTGTTAAAGTCATGGGCCACGCCTCCAGTCAGTCGCCCAATCGCCTCCATCTTTTGCGATTGGATAAGCATATTCTCCATCTCTCTCTGCTTTTTCGTGTCGCTAAAACTAACTACTGCACCGATAATTTGTCCTGCCTTCTCTATAGGTTCGCTTGAGAAGCGTATCGGCATCAGAGTACCGTCTTTCTTAGTAAAAGCACTATCTAGAAGTTCAGCAGGGCGCCCGATAAGATAGGCACTGAGTATGGCCTTATTAGATCGAGTAACGCTCTCGGGTGAATCTTCTATTGGGCAGATTAATTTTGTGGCGCTCATGCCAATGACTTCGTCTTCTTCTCGATCTAGAAGTTCGAGCGCCGATTTATTGATAAAAGTGATTGAACCAACATTGCTGATTCCAAAAATTCCTTCTTGCGCTGCGTCTAACAGCAACAGCCGATCTTCATCGGCGTCCTTTAGTTTTTTATCTACGTGAGCCTTCTGTGTCTGTAAGGCTATTTGCTTTTTTCTCTGTCTTGAAAGCTCTTCTTCTTTCTCGAGTAAATTCGCCGCATCAGCTTTCAATTTCTCTTGAAGGTTTCTGTTCTGTAAGGTCAATCTGATGTTATGTCGAAAATGGCCCGCGATACGCATGACAATGGGGATTATAAA
>CAJXQP010000197.1 GCA_913058275.1 uncultured Gammaproteobacteria bacterium
ACGAGATCAGCCTCGGTCTCGTGGGCTCGGAGATGTGTATAAGAGACAGGGTTTGGCCTTGGTGAAGGCGTTGTTGGAACAAGGGTATGCAGTATTGGGCATCGCCAATAACTTCGAGAAGGCGGGGCTGGACCATCCGGATTTCAGCAGTCGTAGTATTAATCTTGCGGATATCGATGCGCTTGAAGAATCAATGTCCGCAGTGCTTAGTGACATTGATATGCCGGTCAAGGCGCTGATCAATAATGCTGGCATCGGACGCATGGGGTTTTTAGAACAGTTATCTGTAAAAGACATTCGCCTTGTTATGGACACCAATTTGACGAGCCAGATTATCGTCACTAAAGCGTTCCTGCCTCTGTTGAAGAAGCAAGGAGAGGGTGACATTTTGTTCATGGGCTCGGAAGCGGCCCTGAAGGGAGCAAGACAAGGCAGTATTTACTGTGCAAGTAAATTCGCTGTTCGTGGTTTTTCGCAGGCTCTTCGCGATGAGTGTGGTAAGTCAGGGGTTAGAGTGACGCTTATCAATCCGGGAGCCGTGCGTACGCCATTCTTCGAGAAATTGCAGTTCGAGCCAGGGCCCGCTCCAGAAAATGCAATCGAGCCTGAGGATATATCTGGCGCTATTTCGATGGTGCTAGCAGCAAGGCAGGGCACTGTATTCGATGAAATTACGCTCTCTCCTAGAAATCACGTTTGGAAGAAGAAAGACGCGTAAGCAATAGCTTAAAGAGGAAGTACAGGACAGGATAAAGGCTGGTGCTTCTATTCAACACCACATCCTCTGCGACAATTTGACACAGGAATCTTAGATCGCCTATTCTGCCCAGAACTGCGATAATCCCATGATCTAACTCATTTTTCCTAAATCGAGGTTTCTATGAAGCATTCACAAGTCACACTTTGGACCGCATCGCGACTCGTAGTTAGCGCGCTATTTACGTTGATGATTTCCGCGACTGCTTTTGCGCACACGGCGCTGACAGAAGCTACACCAGGTGATGGGGCGATGATCAAGCAAGTTCCGGCGCATATCAATCTGAGATTTAATGGGCCTGTTAAATTAGTGAAATTGGAGTTAATGGGTGTTGGGCATGAGATGCCAACTAATTTTGAAAGTAATAGCGAAGCGCGGGATGCCTTTACGATCGAAACGCCGGGCATGCATCCGGGTGCGTTCACCGTTAACTGGGCTGTAATTGGCGAAGACGGTCACACAGTAACTGATAGCTATAGTTTTACTGTCGATCCTAGTATCACTGAAGAACAAACTGGCGAATCTGCAGGTAACAGCCATTAACTAAATAGACAATTACATGTTTATACTCCCCGGCATTTGGGAGCTAGCAAGCCTACTAGCTAAATTACTTCTCTATTTCGGCGCCTTCAGTATTGCTGGAGGCAGCCTGAGTGCTTGGCGTTACTCAAATGCAGATAGAGCTCTGCTGTTCTCAAATTTCTCCTATATCTTCGTCGGCACGGTTATTGGTTTTCACGGGGCTCTCCTGGGTTTCCTTGTGCAAGTGGGATTGATAAACGATAGTGGGCTGCCGGGGATGTTTGACTGGGGAATGATATCGATATTGCTCGATACAGGTCTTGGTGATGTCACTTTATTAAGGTTGCTCGCGTTTGTACTTGCAGGCGCATGCAGCGTGATCGTTATTAAAAAGCTCCAGCGCTCCAATATCGATCTCAATAGCCCGCAATCGCGATTCTTATTTCTTCTACAGTTAGCAGCTCTGCTGGCATTAGCTCTTTCTCATAGGGTAACGGGCCATGTGTCTGTTTTAAGTCTGGTTGCGCAGATATCAATAGTAATTCACTTCGCCGCATTCGCACTATGGATTGGCTGCCTCTATCCCTTCCTGCAACTGAGCAGAAGCGTTGATATTGACGTCCTTGAGAAAACACTAAAACGATTCGGAAACAACGCGATTGTGATCCTCTTCGCGCTTTTACTGGGTGGGGGGTTAATGATATACGAGTTGTTTGAGTCTCCCATGGCCTTAATCAATACCGACTATGGATTGGCGTTGTTGCTGAAGCTCACTCTGGTTTTGGTAATATTGGGAGTCGCGGCCATGAATAAGCTAATGATAGTGCCGGCGTTGATAAGCAGTGGCAGTAGGGTCAAGTTGCAGAGATCAATTCGCTACGAGCTGGCAATCGCTGCGGCCATACTCGTTGCCACGTCCTATCTATCGACAATCGTGGGTCCTGCAGGGCATCAGATCTAGGGATTGTTAAGTAAGATTGCGGCCGTTCGAGGGTTTGGGCTCGACCGGATGGATGTCTTCGAGCAGGCGACTCGTCTCTAAGGTGTTGAGGTTTAGTGTGATTAGCTCAGCTGTCTCGCTGACAGTTGAATACATCGCCGCTGTCGTCACTGAAGGCTTCATCGCAAACAATAGATTATTTCCGACCGGTGACCAGGCTAGATTGGAAACGTGCTGACTGCTGTAGTAGACGGGGACAGGCTCTATTGCTGTGCCCAAGCCGCCTAAAAATATGGTTGAGCCGCTAGTGTCGTATTGAATGAATGCATATTGCTTTTCGTCTAAGGACACGACCGGCGTCGCGGTATATTCCTCCGCGCTAGAGCTATTTTCGATAGTACTTAGCTGCAATTCGCCACCGAGGTAATCCGGCACGTTGTCTAGTAGCTCGTCGCTCAATAGGACAGGAGAACTCGCCCTACCGAATCCCCGGTCAATTAAGTTGCCACCCTCTAAAGAAACCCAGCCGGCAATGAGTAAGCATAGACAGGCAGCGGACGCGGTAGCGCCAACTCGTAAAGTAGGCATCGTCAACAGTGTGGTCCAGCGTCTATCATCGAGTAGTGATATGGCGGTAATTTCAGCTTCTTGCAGTTCTATCCGTGGCAGGAGGCGATAACCGCGCTTGGGGATAGTCTCAATATAATTCGAAACCCGAGAATCTTGGATCTGAAGCTGCTTGCGTAGTTCGGAGATTGCGCGTGTTAGCGAGTTTTCATTGACGACTACGCGGGGCCATAGCTCTTGAACTAGCTCTTCGCGAGAGAGAACTTGCTCTTCGTTTGCCCCTAGAAAGCAAAGCAACTTGATGAGGCGTGGCTCTAACTGACGCTCTTCATCTGTGTTAGTGCACCTAATTCGATTTAGCTGAGGCAGCACGCGCCATTCGCCCACGGAAAATTCGCAAGAGAGCGCGGGCTTTGTGTTCCGCTCTTGCATCTCTCTATTTTGTTCTGTCTGTTCTATCTGTTCTGCGATCAGTATAGGCATGGTTATTCCGCTAAACTTTCCTATTGCATATCAATTAAGCAAATACAGCTTTTAACATGGCTATTAAGCGACTGTTCCTAGCCTCATGCTATGTATTCTAATTTATTAGGACCGCCTAAACCGCTATTTTCTCCCTCCGCAGGTTTTCTGGACATAATATTCATCGCAATTTCAGGTTATTCGTCGCTTCTAGCCCTAAGTTCAGTCCATCGAGGCTTCAGAGCTCTACCTCTGTGGGTCAGGTTCATTCATAACGTTTATTGAGGAGATTTCAAAATGAGTTATGGAATATCAGTGAAATTCGGCAAAATCATTGCCACGGCTCTAGTGGTGATATTGGTGGCCCAGGCTCAAGCGATAAGCACTGCGGCATTGGGGCAAGGCATACCCTCGCTGGCACCGATGTTAGAACAGGTAACGCCTGCTGTAGTCAGCATTCGAGTGAGCAAGGCTATGCCCGCATCAGGCAGTGGAGGTGAGCAGCTAGGGCGTGCCTACGCCACGGGTGCGGGGTCAGGTGTCATTGTGGATGCCGCCCAGGGCCTGATCATCACTAATCATCATGTTGTGGCGGGCGCATCTCGAATTACAGTGCGCTTACTTGATGAAAGGACACTGGAAGCGACGCTACTGGGCAGTGATCCAGGCACGGATGTGGCGCTATTGCAGGTAGAGGCGAAAGACTTGGTAGAGATCGCCTTCGCCGATGTGAGTACGGTGGCAGTCGGTGACTATGTTGTGGCAATCGGCAATCCTTTTGGTATTGGGCAAACTGTAACCTCTGGCATAGTCAGCGCATTGGGCCGGTCCGGCATCAATAGCGATAACTATGAAGACTTTATCCAGACCGATGCAGCTATCAACCTTGGTAATTCAGGTGGGGCATTAGTTGATATGGAGGGGAATCTAATTGGTATCAACACGGCAATCATAAGCGGCAGTGGAGGTAGCAATGGCATAGGGTTCGCTGTGCCAACAGATATGGTGGCAAGCGTGATGGATCACCTGAAGCGCGATGGAGAGGTAAGGCGTGGTCTTCTCGGAGTGGCTATAGCAGATGCGACACCCGAGATAGTAGCCGCGCTGGAAGTAGATGTTGATCACGGCGCTGTCGTGACTAGTGTAATGCCAGACAGCGCAGCAGAAAAAGCAGGTGTGCAACTTTCTGACGTCATTGTGGAAATAGATGGGAAGCAGGTGCGTGGGAGCAGGGAGCTGCGCAATATGGTGGGGCTAATGCGCCAAGATCAGATGGTAGAGCTGGTGCTATATCGCAATGGTATCCGAGAATCAGTACAGGCCAGAATAGGTGGCTCCACGGGCCAGGCCATCCCAGGCAATTCTGCCGTAAGTATCAGTAACGAATTTCGTGGCGCGAAATTAGAAAGTTTTAAGGGAAATAATTATATAAATCAGGGTATTGAAGTTGTTTCTTTAAGTCAATTTGGAGCTGCCTGGGCCGCGGGGTTACGGGAGGGAGATGTCATCGTCGAGGTCAATCGCCGGTCGATCGCAGATATGGAAGCATTCAATAGTGCGACCTCTGTTAGTGCTGCAGATTCAAGAGGTGGTATTTCAGCCCTAACCGTGATTCGCGAGGGACGCAAAATTCTAATGTTTCTCTAGTAGGTAATTGGATCGGTACTTCAAGGGAGCGCGCGCCGATTCACTGAATGAACTATTTCGCTAATAAGTGCCTCCGTTTGGCCGACTTAATGAAAGTTAAGTCGGTTCTTTTTTGTCTGCAACTTTGGCTGGGAATGCGCTTACAGTGGTGCCAACTGAAATAGGTGAATCTGTTTTCAATAGTTTTATGCAATAGCTAACACAAGTAAACTGGGCAGCTGCTATTGCAACTTCTCAAGCTGTCAGCTAACAAAAAGAGAGGAATTAGTAAAAGTCACTTTGTGGCGACTTGCTGGACAAACATGGACGATTTCTTAAGACTCAATAAACTAAAATTTGGTAGTTTGTGTGTGGCTGCGCTGCTCAGCGCTGCGTCTGCGTCAGCAGATAATTTCGATTTGTATGCAGACTACAACTACGACCTCTCGGACTTCGTTGCTTGGATGGAAGGCGCCATCCGAGAAAAGGAAATTCCTGGTGTCGCTTTGGCAATCGTATCCCGAGAGGGAATCATGCACATGCAGACTTGGGGTGTCAGGAGCATCGATACGCGGGAAGCGGTTCACACTGATTCGGTTTTTCGTATCGCCTCGATGTCGAAAACTTTTGCGGGCGCGTCGGCAGCATTACTTGTCGATCAAAATTATCAATCTTGGGATACAAAACTTACTGACTTGTTTCCTAGAATGAATCTGGGCACGCGCAGTTCCTCTGGGGGTATCACCCTAAAGCATGTTGTTAGTCATTCAACGGGTTTAATGCCTCATTCTTATTCTAATTTATTGGATGACGGCGTTTCCTACGACCGAATTAAGCCCAGCTTTTCTAAAATTCCAACTGTGTGTAAGCCGGGTGAATGCTACGGCTATCAGAATGTCGTGTTTTCACTTATCGCAGATGTGGTTGAACACAGTACTGGGGCTGTCTCTTATACACATCTCCGAGCCCACGAGACC
>CAJXQP010000198.1 GCA_913058275.1 uncultured Gammaproteobacteria bacterium
CGTGGGCTCGGAGATGTGTATAAGAGACAGGATGGAAACAGCGCCTTTCTGGACGAACAACTCCTGCCGGTAACTGGCCAGCGAATTGACGCATTATGAACATCAAATCAACCGCAATCCTTTTCGCCTTCACACTAAGCAGTTTCGCGAACTACTGCTACGCGCAAAACACACCCTTACTAGAATATGTCGCGCAGTACGAAGCTAGCGCTAACGGTCTGGCGGCGACCGCTACCCGCAGCCTTAGTAGAATAGATGAGAACTCGTATCATCTGAGCAATTCTTTAGAGGCCAGTCTCGCAGGATAAGCTCTTGCGAACTTAGAGCAAGCGAGCGAATTTAATATTGACGGCACGCGGGTCGTTCCCCTCAATTACTCCTACCAACTCAGCGGCGCAAGCAGGGCAAGTCACGCCATCTTCTTTAATTGGGATGCAGAAGTTGCTCTAAGCACAGAGGGCGACGAAAGTTGGCAGTTGCAGCTCAATGCAGGAGTCATGGATCAACTCAGCTATCAGGTGGCGATAAGACAGGCCCTCATCGACAACAACGAGATTGAGTCCACCTTCTCATTCGGAATTGTCGATGGCGACGCCATAGAAATGCAGGAGTATCGCTTAGTAGGAGAAGAGATTATTTCTACACCGCTGGGCGAGTTAAACACTTTGAAGCTAGAACGAGTCCGCGAAGCCTCAGATGAACGTGTGACAGAAATTTGGCTAGCTCTAGAGTGGGATTTCCTACTCACCCGAATAGAGCAGTTCAACAGCTCAGGCCTTAGAATTAGCTTAGAATTGAAATCGGCCGTACTAGACGGTACTACTGTCAGGGGAAATAACTAACGGCTACACAGATGCTGATTTGTTTTTACCTGCAGTATCTGACGCCGCGACGCCTTCCTCAGAACTAGGCTGTGACTCAGATTCTTGCGACTTCTGCAGGTTGTACTTACGCATCTTTTCCACCAGCGTCGTTCTACCCAACTGCAGCCTATCAGCTGCCCTAGCTACAACCCCACTGCTGTCGGATAACGCTTTCTCGATAAGGTCTTTCTCTAAGTTGGAGAGATATTCTTTTAGATCGATTCCGTTTAAAGGCAACAGAGGGCTTCCTGAATCTAATACCGCTGCGCCTCCTTGTACCGAGTGCTTCTGAAGCGGAACCACGCTGGCATCTGTAGAGGCATCCAAGCCGATCGAACCCAGTGGCGAAGCGGCTTTTTCATCAAGGTATTTTCGAAATTTCTCGGGCAAATTTTCAACACCCACAATGCCGTGAGGATGGAGAATAGCCATACGTTCTATCAAGTTTGCAAGCTCCCTCACATTACCCGGCCATTCGTAATTACACAGCGAATTAATTGCTGCAGAATTAAATCGAATAGAACCGCGCTTCTCTGATTCCATGATGGCGATCAACTCATTAAGCAGCAGGGGAATATCTTCTGGCCGCTCACGCAAGGACGGCATCTCGATAGGAAAGACATTGATCCGATAATAGAAATCTTGTCGGAATTCGCCGAGCTCGATCATCTTTTCCAAGTCTTTGTGCGTTGCAGCCAAAATTCTGACATCGGTTTGCAATGTGTTCACGCCGCCAACTCGTTCGAAGCTGCGCTCCTGTAAGACCCTTAACAGTTTCACCTGCATGCTTAGTGGCATGTCGCCAATCTCATCGAGGAATAGCGTTCCTCCGTCGGCTAATTCGAATCGTCCAGCCCTAGATGCGATTGCACCAGTAAAGGCGCCCTTCTCATGCCCAAATAATTCACTTTCGAGAAGCTCACGGGGTATCGCTCCGCAGTTTATTGGGATGAATGGCTTTTCTGAGCGGTTCGAGTTCAGATGCAGGTTTCTCGCCACCACTTCCTTGCCCGTGCCTGACTCTCCGGTTATCAGCACACTCACTTCCTTGCATGCGACCTGCCCCATCATATAACGCACTTTCTGCAAGGCATCGCTCTCACCGACTAGACTGCGAAACATAGTGAAGTCACGCACACCATCGAAATTACGAAGCCGATTGTAGTGTTCGTGAGATACTTTGGCTTTATGCAGAGCATCTAACAAAGGCTGGTAGCTTAGCTGAGCAGGCAACTGTGCGGTAATAGCTGAGCAAAATTTAGAATCTAACTCTTCGAGCAGGTGCTGCTCACCCACCAAAATAAAAGGCAAACCTCCGTTCCAAGTGTGCAGCTCCTGAATCAGAGGTGCCAAGCCCTTTCCACTACAATTGGCGACTATTGCTGCTGAAAACTGCGAACTATTTAGCCCGCTTTCCTGGGCCTGAATTTTCCAGTCAGCGCTAGTGGATGCTATGATCGATTCGCCGAGAAATGCGAGCACCGTTCTAAGACTCTGACTCGATTCGTCATCATCGATCAGCAATATTTGGGCGTTCTCAATCATTATGATCGACTCAGGTCACTCAGCTATATTCAGCAATAGAGCATTAAACTAGATCTCGGGATTGCACTACAGAAGTTTGCAGTAGCTTCCGTCCAGCGAGAAAGAAGCACTAATTAGACCCGCTAGGGGAACATTAGTCAAACGCACACGGCGCCGTTAAAGCGTTATTTTTGAAGGAAGTGGTAGCGAGGGAAAACAGGGTTTAGCGTGATCAAGAAAATCGAATTAAGAGGGTTTTCGATCTAACGTTACTCTCAATCTGGCATGAGATTCTCCGCCAAAGCAGGTAGCAGAAAAATCAGCCCCTGACGGAGAGCGCTCACTTGAAGAGCCGATAGTTGAGCTCCCAAAATCAAACTGACTACAATGCCTATCTCGGCTTTGTAACATCGCTTCCCATATCAGCGCATGCAACACAGGCCTATCAATTGAGTTGGATACTGTCTCCGCAGATATGAGGTGACATGTCTTGTTGTTATGAACAAATAGACCATTAGAAACTAATTCGCCTTTGTAGTGACCTTGCACCAAGAAGCCATTACCTTTTTTTATCAGCGCGTCATAGGTAACCCTGTCACCCGCGTAGATTTCCCCCGCCTGATCAACTAGCGAGGCATCGAAGCGATCGCCGCTTACGATTTTTATGTCTAGATTTCTTCGACCCCATGCAACCAACACTCGGCAGTTTTTCGTCATGCTGCGCTGCAGGTGGCGTTTCGAAATTGACAAATCGACTATCTGCGCTTGCTGCACAATTGGTATCGCCCCTTTCTCAAGCAGAACTTGAGTAATCGGCGACATCACACCACAACTCACCGGATCGAGGTAGTCGATGGCATGGGGTTGAATCTCTTCGATGAGCTGATTGATGTGTTCTTGTAACAGCCGAATCGCTTCTGGACGAAAACTATTGCTAGCAGTCTGCATCGTGGCTTGGTTCATATGACTAGATGCTTCGCGTCCAAAATAGCCTATGCATTTGCGGCCCTGTTCGTCCAGATGCAATGTTAGGCTACAGCCGAAAATGGGCTCTTCGGCCAGCATGACTAGAAAGGATCGATCTGTGAATTCAGTTATGCTATTGCTCGACATTTTCGATTCGCAGCGCTGCTGCATGTAGATCGGGTTCTGTACCGGATCATTCGCACAAAGCTTATCCCAGTATTGAAAGAAGCTCGAATCTGATGTTTCGATTACAGCGTGCATTAATTATTCTCTTATTGGTCTCACTGATTTCAGGAAACAGAGCACTTATATCCTGAGACGTATTTTCTTACCCAAACTCCATAGAACGCTAAACATTCGGCAACCTAAACATAGGGCTCCTCGTTCTATGAACAACGTTCCAGCTACTTAATGGGTACTACGACCAGACTTAACAATTAGCGCATACTTATTTGTTCTAGCAGATATAGACCGGTGTAGTCACATTTGTATTCTAAGGGTGATGTTGTGAAGACGAAAAGTCGATAGTTATCACGGGACTTATTGGGTAAAAATAGCCGGAATCGATCTTTATTGTTCACCGGGGTACCGATTTTTATTACAACTATTAGGGGCTCGCTAAGAGCCCTACCAACAGAGGATAAACAGCGGTCGCTTGAATTTCTGCGTTGCCCGTCACGTTGTTTCTGTGATGGCGCTCCCAAATTTTGAGGGGGTATCTGGGTAGAAAAGCCTGTAAACTGAGCTGAGCTGCCTTAATTTATTAACTTTCTATAGAATCACAGTCCCCGCAACTTTTAACAAATACGGTAAAGATCAGGTGAACACTCCAACAGATCAAGATACGTGGGATTATTCCGCCCCTCACTTGCACCCCATACGAATTGTGAAGTCTGATATTGATGGCATGGGACATGCTAATAACGCTTGTTATGTAGTTTGGTGCGAGCAGTGCGCTTGGAATCATTCAGAATTTTTGGGCCTAGGCATAAAAGATTATCAGCGGCTTGATCGCGGTGTAGCAATCCGCAAAGCGAGCTACGAATATTTCCTGCCGGCGTTCGAAAATGAGAATCTGCTAATTGCAACCTGGCTAACCGCCTGTGACGGAAAATTCCGCCTCGAGCGGCGTTTTCAAATGATTAACCTCGCTACGGGCCAAACAGTTCAACGAGGTCATTGGGAATTAATCTGCGTTACTCTCAGCAGCGGAAAAGTGACGAAGTTTCCCAATGAATTTATCGAATGCTATGGCAACGCCGTAGTGTCTTCTGCGTAACGCTAGCACCCTGATGCACACAAATTGTGTCTGGGTTGCTATAGCGCGCAAAGCTCATTGCTAGTAAAACGGAAATTATTCCACAAATTTGAATAAATTCAAGCGCGGTGCTTTCTGCTATTGAGCGGTAGTAAGCACTTCGCTTGCCAATTTAAATTCAACCTGATTATTCGCGAAATATTAATTTTAGACTTATTTTACAAAGACTTACCGGCCTTCAACTCTAGGCCAATCGTAACATTTTTGGCGGCAGTGACACAGTCGCGCCGACCTTAAAGATATCAATTCAGCTGTCGTTATAAATTAGACCCGCAGCCACACCAGTTTGAAGATCGAGGATGTTGCGGAATTAAGATTGACCGAAACTACAGCTGGGAGGCCTTTGCAATTGGCCCCTTTAAGAGTCGAAAACAAGTGATGATGAGCAGGGACTTACCCGCGTCAATCAGGGATTGAGAAGAATTACTGTCGTGAAAAAAAATACTTCAGCACCAAGCTCTTCCGGGAAGCACCAGAACACTAGCCAAGAGATGCTTAAACCCGTGGTTACTCAGCTAAGAGCCAATATCACTAGCGCGCCCGAGACCGCACAGCCCGATGTGGACTTGCACGATCTGCGCGCTGCGATTGATGATCTCCCCGAATTGAATGTAACCAAGGTTGTCGCTCTGCATCGCCGAATCGTCAATGGCGACTACAAGATCGACTCCGAACGCCTCGCCGGCAAGTTAGTCGAGCTGGAATCCTCTCTGGACTGCGAATACTCCGACTAATTAGTTAACTTCCAACTCAGTGGCGGTTCCAGCAGCTGCAGCCTAGCAAGGTCTTCTGGCCGGTCTACATCCCACAGCGTATCAAGCAACCTATACGTCAGCTCCTTGGCTTTGAGGGCTTCTAGAGTTCTTTGCATGACTCGCTCAGTTCCCCAGGGGATATCCTCAAAAACAGCCCCTATTGGCCGTCGCATGCCTACCAACACATAGCCCCCATCCTCCGCCGGGCCTAGGACTACATCGACACCAGATTCCAGGGCAAGTAACGCCTGATCGAGATAGCGCTCTGTCAGAGCCGGACAGTCAGTACCTATAAGAATGACGCTTTCAACACTCTTCTTCAGCAAGGTCTGCCGGATAGCAGCATCCATTCTCGCGCCCAAGTCTTGTCCAGTCTGCATGTATACTGTCTCTTATACACATCTCCGAGCCCACGAGACCGAGGC
>CAJXQP010000199.1 GCA_913058275.1 uncultured Gammaproteobacteria bacterium
CACTGGTATCGGCTGCAAGCACCACGGCGTCGCTTGAATCCTCACTATCACGCAGTGCGTTGAGAGCGGAGCCCGCCTTCTCTTGCGCCATGCGGGTAACATAGTCATTCGCAAGTTCACCGCTTCGAATCGATTCATCGATGTCCTGACTTCGAACTGTGAAACGAACACCAATCTGGCTGAGCAACTCCTGTCGTCTAGCAGAGGCAGAAGCAAGTATGATGTAATCCATCACGGGCCTCGCCTAATGCACATCGAAACTACGGCGAATTTGTCGGAGTAGTTGAAACAGAGAAGGCCAAATCACAGCGCTGGTTAGCGCTGCCATTAAGAACACAAGAGTAGAAAATACACTCCGGCCGGTCACGATTTGTAACCAATTGCAGAGCATGAGATTGAGGCCAACCAGAGCAAGCACTAGTCCGCTCTGCTGTAGCGAAGAGAACATTCGCATACGTTGATGCAGACTAAGCGCGACATACGCGACAACCACGAGCGCCAGCGCATTCACGCCTAGAGTCGAGCCTTCGAGCACATCCAAGACTAGTCCCACTGCCCATGCCGAGCCGATGCCAACGCGATAAGGCAAGGCCATGGTCCAATAGATCAATACCATCGGCACCCATTCGGGGCGGTAGTTCATTGCCCATTCGGGAAAGGGAACAATAGCCAGAAAATAAGCTATAAAGAAGCTTAGAAAAATTACCCAGATCGAGTGTGGCCTATCTTGCATCGCTGAGCCTATTGCACCGCGACGTCAGACGCAGCTTGAGGTATTTGATCGGCGGTAGCCGATGCATCAATACTATGGATGATGGCTGCATCGACCGCTTCGATAAAGGGTAGTTCGGGTTCCAAAATATCTGCTGCTCCGCGCACACTCGTCTGCGCCTCTTCACTGTTAAACACCAGCATCACATGGCGCGTGCTGGCTAGCTGTGCCAAGGGCCTGGCCTTAATAGTAGCGAAGTCTTGGCCCGGATCGGTAAAGACGCTAACGATCTCGGCGACTGGATAGTTTTTGGGATAGATCTGACCCATGCCTGAGCTGACCAATCTATCACCGGCCTTTATGTCTTGAGTCTGCGTTACAAACACCAATTCCAATTCTGTTGCTGCAGTGCTACTGCCTCTAACCAACGCACGCTCGCCATTGCGATTCACCTCAACAGGGATCACGTGATGAGAATCAGTAATCAGCAAGACCCAAGCGGTAAAAGGAAGCACCTCGTCCACCTGCCCCATCAATCCGTTCGCATCGAGCAAAGCCTGACCGATGAATACCCCTTCGCGAGCACCCTTGTTGATCAATGCCCTCTTTGAAAAGGGGTCGGGAGATATATTGATAATCTCAGCAGCCAATACGTCGCCATTGATTCCTCGTGTGGCTTCATTCAGAGCGAGCAGCCGGTTGTTCTCGCTGACCAGACTCTCAAGCAGCTGCAGCTCGCGCTGCGCGATGAGCAGATTGGCACGAAGCCCATCGTTTTCCTCGAGAAGGTCTGTTCGAGAGACGAAAACATCATCGATCAGGAAGGAGACGCGCATAGGTATATCTGCCACCCAGTAGACTGGCGTGGTGAGATAGCCCAGACCAAAGCGAATTCGTTCCAGATAGCCGAAGCGGGCATCTGCGAACATGATACAAACACAGAGGAATATGAAGGTAAGCGCCCGATACTCGAGAGTGACACCTTTTACAAACAGAGTCTTATCGATGGCTATTTAACCTCTTCACTGGACGCTAGGACCTTAGAGCTAGGCAAGGCCTGATTCGGAGACTCGACTCAAACCCCCTCCCAACTCAAACCCAAAGGGGAAAGCCTAGAGTATATCAGCCCCGTAAGGCGTACACGAGGCAGCAACTAATTGTCTATTCCAGGCTTAGCAAGTGGATATCGTGGGTATCCATCATTTCTATTGCCTTACCACCGCCTCGCGCCACGCAAGTTAGCGGGTCATCTGCCACGATAACGGGCAGGCCGGTCTCTTCGGAAAGTAATTTGTCCAGATCCCTTAGCAGAGCACCACCGCCGGTTAGGACAAGGCCGCTTTCGGCAATATCCGAGGCCAATTCTGGAGGAGACTGTTCCAGCGCATTCTTCACCGCCTGCACAATCGCCGATAGTGGCTCTTGCAGGGATTCGAGAATCTCATCACTGTTTAGAGTAAAACTACGCGGCACACCTTCGGCCAGATTACGACCGCGAACATCGATCTCACGAATCTCTGTGGAGGCTCCGACATAGGCACAGCCTATCTCTTTCTTGATGCGCTCCGCTGTGGCTTCACCGATAAGGCTGCCGTAGTTACGACGCACGTGAGTAATAATAGCCTCGTCGAAGCGATCGCCACCAACACGAACTGAATCAGAGTAAACGACTCCACTCAAAGAAAGAATCGCAATCTCAGTGGTGCCGCCACCGATATCCACGACCATGGAACCACTCGCTTGCTCTACTGGCAGACCAGCACCGATAGCAGCCGCCATGGGCTCTTCGATCAGTCGCACGTCACGTGCGCCAGCGCTAGCCACCGATTCACGGATGGCGCGGCGCTCTACTTGCGTGGATTTACAAGGCACGCAGACTAGAACTCTCGGGCTAGGCGGGAAGAAGCTATTCTCATGCACCTTATTAATGAAGTGCTGCAGCATCTTCTCAGTTACCTGGAAGTCTGCGATAACGCCGTCCTTCAATGGCCGAATGGCGGTGATATTACCTGGCGTTCGCCCCAACATGCGCTTAGCGTCGGAACCCACTGCTGTAACGGTTTTCTGACCATTGTGGGTACGGATAGCGACCACAGAAGGCTCGTTCAAAACGATGCCCTCTTCGCGCACATAAATCAGTGTATTGGCCGTGCCTAAATCAATAGACAGGTCATTGGAGAACATTCCCCTAATTTTTTTGAACATGGTTTTTCGTAGACCTCAATTTAAAGATTCCATTTATGGCATGCATTCTAATTTAAGCGGCATTTACGCCTAATGATTTAGCGATTAATCGCTTTTATTTCATGCTCGGAACGAATTAATGTGAACCGGCGGCCCTTCTCTCCCCATTTGGGAAGCAGATGTGGCACTGGCGGGGATCTCCTAAAGTGATTGACCGGTTTCTCTTTTTGGGAACATCGGCAAAATTCAAGTATAATCTCGCCCTTACGCGAATAGCAGGCACTCTAGCAACGGCTAGGGCTTTGAGCAAGCGGCAGGATACAAATAGTTGAACCACTGTAAATATCGCAGTTAATGTATCCCCAACACGAAAAACCCCGGAGATTCTCGATGGCTTTGGACAAGACAGAAATAGAAAAAATTGCCCATTTGGCGCGATTACACATTAGCGAATCTGAAACCGAAGAGGTGACGACTCGAATTACCGATATCCTAGCTCTTATCGATCAGATGCAATCGGTAGATACCGAGGCGGTCGAGCCACTGGCTCACCCCCTAGATCTGGTGCAGCGTCTGCGCGCCGATGAGATTATCGAAGATAATCAGCGCGACAAGCTCCAGAAACTCGCCCCCGCGAGCGAAGACGGCTTGTATCTGGTACCAAAAGTACTCGAGTGATCTGACTGAAAGGCGCTGACAGCAAACAACTTAACTAACACAACTACCATAAATGGAATTCACAAATGATTAATAGTACTGTCGCCGAGATTTCCGCCGCTCTCGCTGCGGGCGACATCTCCAGTGTTGAAATTACGCAGGCTTATTTGGACCGTATCGCCGCTTTAAACGGCGAGCTCAATGCCTTTATTACTGTATGTGAAGATTCCGCTCTTGCGCAGGCAAAAGCTGCTGACGATGCGCGCGCGAATGGAAATGCTAGCCCGCTACTCGGAATCCCATTGGCGCATAAAGATATATTCTGTACCAAGGATATTCTGACCACCTGCGGCTCGCGCATGTTGCACAACTTCGTCTCTCCTTATAATGCAACAGTCGTAGAACGCTTCATTGATGCCGGCACCGTATTGCTAGGCAAAACCAATATGGATGAGTTCGCGATGGGCTCCTCCAATGAAACCAGTTTCTTTGGTGACGTCAAGAACCCGTGGAACACAGAACGTGTGCCAGGCGGCTCCTCCGGCGGATCGGCCGCAGCGGTCGCAGCAGATCTTTGCGCCATGGCGACTGGCACCGACACAGGTGGGTCTATCCGCCAACCCGCAGCATTCTGCGGCGTAACAGGATTCAAGCCTAGTTACGGTCGTGTATCTCGTTGGGGAATGATCGCCTTTGCCTCGAGTCTCGACCAGGCCGGCCCGATAACCAAAAGCGCCGAAGACGCTGCCCTGATGCTGAACGTTATGTCAGGCTTGGACGAGAAAGACTCCACTAGTATCGACAGACCAGCCGAAGATTTCACCGCCTCTCTCAATCAGCCCTTAAAGGGACTACGCATCGGCGTTCCGAAGCAGCATTTTGCTGAGGGCTTAAGCATGGAAGTCGAACAAGCTGTTCGCGATGCACTTGCCGAATACGAGAAGCTTGGAGCAACAATCAAGGAAGTGGATCTAACCAATAGCCATCTCTCTGTTTCTGCCTACTATGTTGTAGCACCAGCGGAGGCATCGGCTAACCTCTCTCGTTTCGATGGCGTGCGTTATGGCTATCGCTGCGAAGATCCTGTGGATCTTGAAGACATGTACAAGAGAACTCGTAGCGAAGGCTTTGGCGAAGAAGTGAAGCGACGCATCATGGTCGGCACCTATGCCCTGTCTGCTGGTTTTTATGATGCCTACTACCGTAAGGCGCAGAAGATTCGCCGCCTGATCAAGGACGATTTCGATAGAGCCTTTGAAGAAGTCGACGTCATCATTGGACCAACTTCACCGCATACCGCATTCAAGCTAGGTTCCAAAAGTGACCCGGTTTCAATGTATCTGGAAGACATCTATACCATCGCTGTGAATCTCGCCGGATTACCTGCCGCGTCTATCCCGGTCGGCATAGCAAATGGCCTGCCTATGGGAATGCAAATAATCGGCAAATACTTTGATGAAGCGAAGATCCTCAATGTGGCTCACCAGTTCCAGCAGCACACCGATTGGCACAAGCAGAAAGCAACAGCTATAACAGCTGCCAGCGGGGAGTCCTAATCATGGAATGGGAAACAGTCATAGGCTTAGAAGTGCACGTCTCTTTGTCCACGAAGTCGAAATTATTCTCGGGCAGCTCCACCGAATTCGGTGCGCAGCCTAACACTCAGGCAAGTATCTTCGATTGCGCCCTGCCCGGCACGCTGCCCGTACTTAATGAAGAAGCGCTCAGAATGGCTGTTCGATTTGGCGTTGCGATAGGTGCCGAGATAGGCAAGCGTTCCGTTTTTGACCGCAAGAACTACTTCTATCCCGACCTACCGAAGGGATACCAGGTGACGCAGCTGGATTTTCCTACTGTTGGCAAGGGATCACTAACAGTCACTCTCGCCGACGGCAGCGAGAAGGTTATCGGTGTTACCCGCGCACATATCGAGGAAAATGCAGGCAAGTCGCTACATGAAGAGTTCAGCGGCATGTCTGGAATCGACCTGAATCGCGCCGGGGAACCCCTATTAGAGATAGTCTCCGAACCAGAGATCACTTGTGCAGAAGAAGCAGTCGCCTACTTGAAGAAACTACACACTATCATACGTTATCTGGATATTTCTGATGCAATCATGGCACAAGGTTCCATGCGCTGTGATGTTAACGTCTCGATACGTCCCAAGGGAACCACTGAGCTTGGTACGCGCGCGGAGATCAAAAACTGTCTCTTATACACATCTCCGAGCCCACGAGACCGAGGCTGATCTCG
>CAJXQP010000200.1 GCA_913058275.1 uncultured Gammaproteobacteria bacterium
CGAGATCAGCCTCGGTCTCGTGGGCTCGGAGATGTGTATAAGAGACAGTCGAAGTTCTCACCAACAAGAGCCAGGTAAAGATCGCCGCTCTTAAGCGATCGAGTATCGGTAGAAATATTTGAAAACATCACGTCTTCACCTAGCAATTCGCCACCTAATTCTTGAGCTAACAGGGACAATGTCATGTTGCCTATCAACGCACCCACCCCATTACTTCTTTTCTCTAGCCTGCAACGCCAAGCGAACTTGATTGGCGTCACTGAAAATTAATCTACTACCACCCACATCTTGATAAGTCTCATGTCCTTTGCCCGCAATCACAACCACGTCTCCAGGCTCCGCATTCATGATCGCATAGGCAATCGCCTTCCCTCTATCTCGCTCAATGAACGCCTCTTCAGGCTTGTTCATACCACTGAGAATATGCTGAACTATGTCGTCTCCATCTTCGTTTCGAGGGTTATCGTCTGCGATAACTAGACGGTCGGCGAAGGCTTCTGCGATCTCTCCCATGATGGGCCGCTTTCCCTTATCTCTATTACCGCCACAGCCGAACACGCACCAAATATTCCCGCTAAAATGATCCTTGAGTCCCCTCAGGGCGCTACGCAGACCGTCTGGAGTATGCGCATAGTCAACCACGGCCGTTATCTCTTCATGATCGCCAATTATTTCCATTCGACCATCGACCGAACTCAGCCCTGATACAAGTTCGCATAACTGCTCGATATTGATGGCTTTCTTCTTAGGCAGATAATTAATTAGAGTGGCGATCACCGCCAGCAAATTACTCACATTGAAGTAACCGAATAGCTTACCCTTCACGATGCCAGCACCAATTGGGGTGACTATGCGAGCCTCGAAGCCTTGTCGAGTTAACGACAATGACTCGGCATAAACTGTCGCCGCAGAACTCTTAAGACTGTAAGTACACACATCTACACTAGGCGCGATGGCGTTTATAATCGACAAGGCATAGGGATCATCGAGATTTATAATCGCTAGCCCTAGCCCCTCACTGGTAAACAATTTTTTCTTGTTGTTACCGTACTCTTCCATGCTTTCATGATAGTCGAGATGGTCACGCGTGAGATTCGTAAATATAGCCGTATCAAACTTCACCGCCTTTACTCGTCTCTGGTGTAGACCGATAGAAGAAATTTCCATGACAACAGGATCGATTCCGCCCTTTGCCATCTCAGCCAGGGCCATTTGCGTGAAGACTGGGTCTGGCGTGGTAAGTTGAGTTTCTTTTAGCTCGCCATAAATCCCATAGCCGAGTGTTCCCATCGTTCCACAACTAAAGCCAGAGTCGGCAAGCGCCTGCGCAATGAACTGGCTACAACTAGTCTTACCATTAGTGCCGGTGATACCTATGACACTCAATCGCTGACTCGGATGAGAATAAAATCTGGCAGCAATTTCACCCAATTTGAACGTTAGATTATCGATGGCTATAACAGCAACACCCTTAATCAGCCGAACGCCCTGCCATTCACCGCCGGATTCTACCAACACTGCAGCAACGCCCTTTTCTATAGCCTCATCAATAAATTCTCGCGCATCGTGATTGCTACCGAAGCAGGCAAGAAAAAGATCGCCGTTTTGTAGCAAACGACTATCCAATTGAATGCCAGTGGCAACTACATTTACAGCCTGAGGAATTGGGTCGGGCAAGCTCACCAGACCATTTATAAGATCGAGTAGGACACCATTTGAATTCAGTTGTTCTGCCGTATTCATATTAGAGTGAGCTCAACTCCCTAGATGCGTCTTCGGGCAAATCGTCCGGAGCGATATTTAAAATCCTCATAGCCCCTGACGCGACTCGGGAAAATACCGGCGCCGCGACTTGACTACCATAATGCTCATCGCCTTTCGGTTCGTAAACGATAACCACGATGACTAATTTCGGATCGCTCGCAGGCACGAGGCCAACAAAAAGTGAATTGTGTAAATTTTCTTCATAGCCGCCGTACTCGCTGACGACATGCACAGTTCCAGTCTTACCAGCAACTTTATAGAAAGGCACTCTTGCATCGCGGGCCGATCCACCACGCGCCGGATCGACAACCGTTTCCAGCATAGCGAGCACCTGATTACTGATCGTCTTGTCGATAACTTGCTCTCGCGGCAAAGCCTGTAGACTAGCCTCGTCTAATTTCAACAGAGAAACCGGCTTCCGAATGCCATCGTCGGCGATGACAGAATACGCCTGCGCCAGTTGCAATGCTGTGGTTGAAAGACCGTAGCCGAAGGAGAAGGTTGCAGTCTCTATGCGACTCCAATTGCGATGGTTTGGCAACACGCCACCTTGCTCGCTTGGAAAGCCTGTGCCGGATAGTTGGCCCATGCCTACACGCCCCAAAACATCTCTAATCGCATCTGGCCCAATTTCGAAAGCGATTTTTGTCGCACCGATATTGCTGGACTTGGTAATGACCCTAGTAAGATCCAAGGTGCCATAATTAATAATGTCCTGGACCTCATTGCCATTAACCATCATCCAACCGGGGCTCGTCTCTATTACGGTCTGGGGCGTATACAGACCAGACTCCAATGCGGCAGCCACAGTAAATGCCTTGATCGGAGATCCTGGCTCGAATACATCGGTTATTGCGCGGTTGCGTAGAATACTGAAATCTTTAAGATTTTTCCGATTGTGTGGATTATAAGAAGGCTGATTCGCCATTGCTAAAACTTCGCCGGTATCCACATCCAACACCACGATAGAAGCAGACTTCGCGCGACGCGCAACAAACTCTTCCTTTAGTTCTTTATACGCCAAGTTTTGCAAGCGGAAGTCGATGCTTAACTCGAGATTCTTGCCCGGTTGCGCCGTTTGAATAGTGTTCAACTCTTCGATGATGTGGCCGCGCCTATCCTTTATGACCTGCCGTCTTCCAGGCACACCTTTGAGCCACTCGTCGTAGCTGAGCTCCAACCCTTCCTGACCAATATCGTCGACGTTACTGAAACCGACTAGATGAGCAGCTACCTCGCCCTGCGGATAGAATCTTTGATATTCCTGTTGCCCGTAAACTCCGTCGATGTCCAGAGCTAGAATTCTCACTGCTTCGGCGGGTGCCAAGCGTCTTTTTACGTAGAGAAATTCTCGACGGCTGTTCTTCTGAATAGAAGCAAGCAGGGTGTCAGAATCAAGCCCCAACTCAGTTGCCAGACGTACGGTCTCAGAATGTTGAGCACCTATCTCCTGAGGATTCACCCAGATCGACGTGACCGGCGAACTCACAGCCAACGGCTCACCATTTCTATCCGAAATTAACCCTCGATTCGCAACCAGTGGCACAGTACGAATCGTTCTTGCATCACCCTGACTCTGCAAGAAGTCACGTTCAACGATGTGCAATGTGCCTACCTTCCAACCAATAGCTAGAACGCAAAAAAGCATCACGAATAGCACTAGATACAGTCGCCACTGCTCTACGAATGAAGTTAATTTAGCGTTGCTCATGGCTCACCATTATAATTTTGGCAATATCTGGAACTTCCATGTGTAGCTGCCCGAATGCCTTCTGCTCTATACGGCCTTCAACGCCGAATGTACTCTGCTCTATTAGCAGCTGGCCCCACTCAACTTCTAAGCCGTTCGCCTGATCCCGGAGCACTTGAAGCTCGTTAAAAGCAAATCGGTTTTCATGGGTTGTAGCTACTACCGATAAACCGGCGGCTAACACTAGTGTTAGCGCAAAGAATAAGGCGAAGGTGGCTCGATTTCTTATACCCGCCCACTCTAAGACGGAGAGCTCTTTCGATACTCGACTACTCTTCTGCTTTTTCTTTTTTACGCTCATATCTCACCACCTGCGGGTCTTACTATTGGGCGATCTTCTGCGCCACTCGCATTACTGCGCTTCTCGATCTTGTGTTTCGGTCCACCTCGAGCGCACTAGCTTTGATTCTCTTTCCTATCGGATTCAGTTTCGGACTTAACATATCCTGAGAAATTGGCAGACCTCTTGGAAAGCTATCTCCCTTAACCTGCTTGGCAATAAAGCGCTTAACCATTCGATCCTCTAAGGAGTGGAAGCTGATAACTACAAGCCTGCCCCCAACTTTAAGCATCTTCAACGCCTGCTCTAAGCCTCTCTCTAACTCGCCTAGTTCGTCGTTAATGAAAATTCGAATTCCTTGGAATGCTCTCGTAGCCGGATGCTTATCTCTCTCCCATGCCGGATTCGCTTCTTTGATAATCTCCGCTAATTCGCCAGTTCTGGTAATGCGTTTTTCTGCGCGCTCTAGAATGACCCTGCGCGCCATGCGTCTGGAATGTCGCTCTTCACCGTACTGGTACAGCACGTCAGCTATCTCCGCCTCTGCGGCACTATTGATCCATTCTTCGGCGCTCTGTCCGGCGGTCGGGTCCATCCGCATATCGAGTGGGCCATCGCGCAGAAAACTAAACCCTCTTTCTGCGTTGTCCAGCTGCGGAGAAGAAACACCCAAATCGAACAAGATGCCGTCAACTCCCTCACTAAGCCCTATGCCGGTTAGCTGCTCCTCTAAATCACCGAATGGAGCATGAGCGATCTGCAAGCGCGCATCGTTCTCTCTAATCTGGCTCGCAACTTCGATTGCCTCGGGGTCTTTATCAAAAATGATAAGGCTACCCTTCGCTCCTAAATTCTCGAGAATTAGCCTGCTATGGCCACCTCTCCCAAACGTTGCATCTACGTAGGTCCCGCCTTTACGAATTGAAAGCGCATCGACAGCTTCCGTAATCAATACCGTTTCGTGAGCTAACTCGCCAGTCATATGTTCAGCCTAGAGCGCCAAGGACCGCAGTTTTTCCGGCAGCTCAGCTTCAGTTGTCGTTGTCGATTCTGCCAACCACTGATCACGCTGCTGGTTCCAGTTATCCTGACTCCAGATCTCTAGCTTTTTCCCCTGACCTATAAGACACACGTGCTTTTCTAGCTGCGCATATTGGCGTAACTCTTGCGGGAGCAAAATACGACCGCTGCCGTCTAGCTCTAAATCATTGGCATGACCGATAAGCAAGTGTTTGACACGCGCAGACATTGGGTCGAAACTGGAAAGGGATTCTATTTGACGTTCAATTTGCTCCCACTCGGAAAGTGGATAGAGCAAAAGACAACGATGGTTGGTGTCGATAGTAACTACTAGGTGCCCCGAGCAATGCTCTGTGAGCTGCTCACGATAACGCGATGGCATAGCCATGCGACCTTTTGCATCTAGATTGATAGTATTTATGCCGCGAAACACGTGTTGTCCCCATTATTATTGGAAGTAGTGTCGTAGGGCTGACTCCTTCAATCCCCACAAATCGACAGTTCTTTCCACTTTTCGCCACAAAGAAACACTATAGAGGCACTAATGCCTCCACGCAAGCCTTATTTGTCTGATATTTATAGGGAAAGTGCGGGAACTTGTCGCTAAAAGCGGGGAAAATGTCGCTAAATCACAGGAACAGAAAACCGCATCCTGAGCGAATACAACTCAATAGCAGCCTTACTTAAAGTAGATTGTTAAGAATCTTTAGGATTTTTTACAAAGTGGAGGAAAATAAAGCGAGTCAGCCTATAAGCCGGGTTCTGTCGAGGACAATTATTCATCTACGACCTGTGTCGCCACAGGTCTTTAGCGGCCTACCCGAACCCAATGCGAGCAGCATCTGTGGATTCCTATTTGGCCTTGCTCCGAGTGGGGTTTACCTTGCCACAAACTGTTACCAGTCGCGCGGTGCGCTCTTACCGCACCATTTCCTGTCTCTTATACACATCTGACGCTGCCGACGAATAGAGAG
>CAJXQP010000201.1 GCA_913058275.1 uncultured Gammaproteobacteria bacterium
AGGTAGTGGAGTGTGTAGCTAACCTTGAAGCCATCAAACGGCTCGAGGCTGACCGCTTTGTCGCCATGCTCCAAATGCAGCTTCTTTTTTATCTTAATGAAGCGCTTCAATTCTGACTGCTCTTCGATTCCAGCAGATTGTATTAAGAAAACGAACGGACCAGCACTACCATCCATGATCGGTACTTCTGGCGCACTTACATCGATGAAAGCATTGTCGATGCCTAGCCCAGAGAGAGCGGACATCAAATGCTCAATCGTAGAAATTCTAACGTCATCTTTTACAAGACACGTAGAGAGTGTTGTATCGCCTACGTTTGAGGCACGGGCAGGAATCGAAACGGGACTATCTAAATCTACTCTGGTAAAGATTATTCCGGTGTTAACCGGGGCTGGCCGAAGAGTTAGGTAGACTTTATCACCGGTGTGCAGGCCAACGCCCGTGGCGCGAATAACATTCTTCAGGGTTCTTTGTTTCAGCATAGGTCTTCGCTTCAATTCTTAAATAGTCGGGAAAAATAGTGATTTCAAGCAAGCGCTCGTTACGTAATTTTGTACGCAGCACTCTGGGAAAACATCCCCTAGACTCTATGACCGGCCTGAACTCACTTGGTTCTTGCCACTTGCTAGCAACAAGACCCGAGAACGAGGAGTTTCAGCTCACAACAACGACCTTTAATAAAGCTGAAGCATAGTAGCAAAATTCAGCGAACAACCCAATAAGAGATAAATCGTGTAATACACTTAAAACTTACTCTCAGAGTCGTTCAAAAACTGCCTGTTAGAGGAATACCGTGTAGGAATCCTACTGCGGCACTCCTGCGAACCCACCTAGTCTGCCTGTTTTCTTAGAAAGGCAGGTATATCGAGATAATCCATGTCGGTATCGGAACCCACAACGGCAGCGGCCGCAGCCGCAGCTCGAGAAGAACCCTGCCTGCGCATCACCCCTGGTTTATCAAGCTGGCGATAATCGGGAGTTATTTCCCTGTCAGTATTGTCCACAACTTTAGTTGGCTTGGCGTGCCTATCACCCAGACCTGTGGCTACGACAGTAACGCGCATTTCATTCTCGAGACCTGGATCGATCACCGTGCCAACGACCACGGTTGCATCATCCGAAGCAAACTCTTCAATAGTGTCGCCAACTTCAGAAAATTCCCCCAGAGATAGATTCTCCCCAGCCGTGATATTAACTAATATTCCACGCGCGCCTTGCAGATTCACGTCTTCTAGAAGCGGGCTACGAATCGCAGCTTCTGCTGCCTCCCGAGCTCGATCAGCGCCAACCGCCGTACCCGTGCCCATCATGGCCATGCCCATCTCAGACATCACCGTTTTAACATCAGCGAAATCCACGTTAATCATGCCTGGATTCATAATTAGATCAGCGATACCCTTCACCGCACCTAACAATACATCGTTGGCAGCCTTAAATGCTTCCAGCAACGTTGCCTCTTTACCCAGCACGTCTAATAATTTTTCATTCGGAATAGTAATCAAAGAGTCCACGTGTTCTGTGAGCAGTCGAATACCCTCCTCCGCAATCTTGGAGCGCTTTTTACCTTCGAATGGAAAAGGTCGAGTGACGATAGCAACGGTTAAGATGCCCATCTCCCTAGCCACTTCGGCAACGATAGGCGCAGCACCTGTTCCTGTGCCCCCTCCCATACCAGCTGTGATAAACACCATATCGGCGCCGGACAAGATTTCAGCGATCTCATCCCTATCTTCCAACGCGGCCTGTCGACCGATCTCGGGATTTGCTCCCGCGCCAAGACCTTTCGTTATATTGCTACCCATCTGCAATATCGTCTTGGCTTTCAGGTTATGCAACGCCTGTGCATCTGTGTTGGCGCAGATAAATTCCACGCCCTCTACCTGATTATTGATCATATGGTGCACGGCGTTTCCGCCCCCACCGCCAACGCCTATAACTTTTATTTCAGCGCTCTGCGCAACGTTCTCGACTAATTCAAACATATAGCCTCCTCATTTATGATTCTTTTTCTGTATCGATTATTAACTAAACTAAAAATTTCCTTGGAACCAGTTCTTTACCCTATCCACAATCTGAATCTGTGGCTCGCGCTTTGAATCGATTCCGCCTCTTTCCTGATATTGCTTCAAGCCGTACAGCAACAATCCAACACCAGTAGAATAAATTGGGTTTCTTACAATATCGGCTAAGCCATTGACATTGTGAGGAGCGCCGATGCGTACCGGAGCATGAAATATTTCTTCAGCCAGATCTACAACGCCTTCCATTTTGCTAGTGCCGCCGGTTAGGACAATACCTGCAGCTAACAGGTTTTCGAACCCACTTCGTTGTAACTCAGCTTGCACTAGCGTAAATAATTCGTCATAGCGCGGCTCAACCACTTCTGCCAGCGCCTGTCTGGAGAGTTCTCTTGGCGCTCTATCTCCGACACTAGGAACTTTCAAAGTCTCATCAGCGCTAGCCAATTGAGTCAGAGCGCAAGCATATTTAATCTTTATCTCTTCTGCGTTTTCTGTTGGTGTTCGCAGTGCCATGGCAATATCATTTGTTACCTGATCGCCGGCAATAGGAATGACAGCTGTATGCCGTATAGCACCTTCTGTAAAAATCGCGATATCAGTGGTGCCTCCACCAATATCCACGAGACACACACCGAGTTCTTTCTCATCATCGGTAAGTACACTATAGGCCGAGGCCAATTGCTCTAAAATAATTTCGTCAGTTTCTAGACCGCAGCGCTTTATGCATTTCTCAATATTCTGCACTGCGTTAATGGCACAAGTGACCAAGTGTACTTTCGCCTCAAGTCGAACACCTGACATGCCCAGCGGCTCCTTAACACCTTCCTGCGAATCGATGATGTATTCCTGCGGCAGTATGTGCAGAACTTTCTGGTCAGCAGGTATAGCAACGGCTTGCGCCGCATCAATAACGCGCTCGATATCGGCTTTCATGACCTCGCCGTCTCTAATCGCCACGATTCCGTGAGAGTTCATGCTACGTATATGACTACCGGCAATTCCTGCATAGACTGAATGAATCTGGCATCCCGCCATGAGTTCAGCCTCTTCGATTGCACGCTGAATAGATTCAACTGTCGATTCGATATTGACTACAGTGCCTTTCTTGAGGCCGCGAGAACGATGACTGCCAATACCGACGATATCCAGACCGCCGTTCGCATTGATTTCCCCAACTATCGCCACGACCTTGGAGGTACCAATATCTAACCCAACGATCATGTTATCGCTCGCCGAGTCATTCATCGCTCGAATACTCCAGACAAGAGGCATCAAAAGTGCTGTAAGTTTTTTGGTAAAACTGAATCACAGAATTGCCACTCCAGTTAAATCTAACTCGGTATCGCGTACCGCTATTCCGTTTGTGTATCTCAAATCGATAGATAGAAATTGTGATGATTGCTCCACTGGCTGGATCAAATAAAAATCGATAAAACGCTGCGTCTTCTCGAATACATCATCTCTGCCAGCCGCAACCTGCATTTGTTCATTCAGAAGATATTCCCAGCTACCACGCTTGCTTAGACTCAAACCAGAGAGGCGCAAACCTGCTGGAAATAAAATTTGGTTGAGCTTTTGGTATTGCAACATCACAGTCTCTTGAGAGTCTTCTGGCCCAGTAAGCAAAGGTAAGGAGCTTAACTCCTGCAGTTTCTGTGGCTGAAAAATCTCGCCGTACTGATTCAGCAATTGCTCGTTACCCCATCGCGCTATAGCTACTTGTTCTGTCAGGTGCAGTGATAACGTGCCCGGCCAGATTCGCGTTACCGATGCCTGCTGTATCCAAGGGTGAAGCTCTAGCTCAATCTTTGCCTCGACAACATCGAAATCGAAGAAGCCATTCCCCATGAACGGAGCCAACACTCTGCTAACCTCAGCCTCACTTATTCTTTGCCACTGATTCTCGATTCTAACTTTGCTAACTGGGCGATTCAAAAATCCGGAAATGTTCGCTGCGTTTTGAGCCACCACCACAGCCGCGCAAACCATTACCGCCGCGAACACGTAGAGCCCCCGCTTGCCTGAAGACTTCGGTTTAAGCGGTTGGTTTCCCGAGCTGGAATTGCGACGAGTTGAATGTATGCCGCCTCCAGTTCTAATTGCTCTGTTTGTTGTTGCCATCTTTTCAGTTCGCCGCTTGTTCAAGCTCTAATACGATTAATAATAAATCGCCAAAATTGATTCCAGCCTGCTTCGCTGCAAGCGGCACAAAACTATGGTCAGTCATGCCTGGAATCGTATTCAGTTCCAGCAGATAGAATGCGCCGCCATGATCTTGCATAACATCAACTCTTGCTAAGCCCTCACATCCGAGACTTGAATAGGCAGCGCGAGCTAGCTCATTTAACTCGATCTGCTCCTTTTCGCTCAACTGCGCAGGGCAAATAACTTCTACATCTGAATCGGCATACTTAGCATCGAAGTCATAGAACTCTCTCGATGTGCGCATCTCAACGGGCGGTAGCAATAAATCATCGATCACACCAACTGTAAACTCTCTGCCGATAATGCACTTCTCTGCCATTACTTTTGAGTCGAACCCACCGGCCATCTCGAACTGCTTTTGCAGACTAGCTGCGTCCTTCACTATCGCTATGCCTAGGCTCGACCCGCCATTCACGGGCTTCACAACCGCGACTTCAAAATCATCTATCACTGTCTGCCAATCGGTTGCCTCGCTCAACATGACAAAATCGGTGGCATTCAATCCCAGGCGCTGCCAAATCAGCTTGCTCTTCACCTTGTCCATGGCCAGTGCCGAGGCCAGTACACCGCTGCCGGTGTAGGGAATCTTCATAAACTCAAGAAGACCCTGAATCGTTCCATCTTCTCCGCCCGGACCATGCAACATGATCAACGCTAGATCCGGCTTTAAGTTTTCCAGGTCTGCGACTACGGTATCGCTCACATCAAGAACACTTACGTTTACGCCTAATCCCAGCAATTCCTGATAGACCGCTTCCCCGCTCAACAGGGAAATTTCACGCTCTGCGGAATCCCCGCCTTTCAGTACAACGACGTGTCCACAATTTGCTATGATTTTCTCTTTATTTATCGTTCTCATCTGTCTATTTCTTGACCGCTAAATGCAAAAATCTTTTATAAAAATCAATTAATTATGCTTTAAAACCCGATTTGGCCAATTGCTTGGCCAAAGAACCGACACTTCCCGCTCCTTGAGTCAAAATGATGTCCCCAGGGCGGACTAAATCACTTAGAATTCCCTGCACCTCAGACTCCTCTTTTACGTAAACAGGATCGACTTTTCCGCGCAATCTAATGCTTCGACAAAGGCTCCTTGAGTCCGCGCTGGCGATCTTCTTCTCTCCTGCGGAGTACACCTCTAGCAGCAGCAAAACATCCGCCTCGCCAAGTACTTCGACAAAGTCCTCGTAGAGGTCCTTAGTACGACTGTAGCGATGTGGCTGATAGACCATGACTAATCGATTATCTGGCCATCCATCACGCAGGGCTCCCAGGGTAGCGGCAACTTCGGTAGGGTGATGTCCATAATCATCGATAAGCATGACTGTCCCACCCTCAACAGCAAATTCACCCTGCACATCGAAACGACGACCAACTCCAGAAAAGTTTTCTATGCCACTTTGGATATCCTTCGCCGCAATACCCTCGTCTGTAGCAATGGCAATTGCAGCTGTAGCATTCAACGCATTGTGACGACCAGGCATATTCAATGTAATTTTTAGCTTATCTTTTGCTTCCTTGCGCACCACTTCGAATTGAGTAACTTCTGTCTCTTAT
>CAJXQP010000202.1 GCA_913058275.1 uncultured Gammaproteobacteria bacterium
ATCTGCCATTCAACAGTTGCACCGCTGTCGTCAGCAACATCTACGTAAAGAAAGGCGTGTGGGTTTCTAAACACAAAGCGTGTAACGGGGCCTTCAATTTCGACCCGTTGGTCAGGGTCGTAGAAAGGTGTGCTCGAATGATGAGCGAGAACGGGTATAACTACGAATGCAGCCCCCAATGTTGCGGCTGAGACGGCTGCTGTTATCCATCGTTTAATGCTCATGATTCTCTCCTGTGGTCCGGAATCGCCGGGTTCTTATGATTTACAGGGAGAATAATGACTATGACAGCCGTAGTCAACGGCGCACTGGCACCAGTATTCTAGGCGGCTGACAATCAATGCTGCTTAAATTTTTTCGAATGACTCCAGTGTAAACAAGAGCTGCTCTGCATCACTTAAAATAAAGCTTAGGTTACGAAACGCAACCTCTCCAGACACGACAAGCTCTGGCAGGACCAGCCTGCCAGTTTCGGCATCGAAGGTCGCTATCTTATCTACGGTCTCGGTCAGAACTACAACGCTGCTAAGGTCGAGTTGCACTATAACGTTGGGTTCGGTTGCCGTAATGGAGAATGCCATTGAAGCGAGCCCTGATGTTCCAGCATCCACGGTGACGCGCAACAGGCCGCTGGCTTCATCGAAATAGTTGGGAGCAGTTGCTGGCTCCTCTTCAGTTTCAACTGCTATTGCGATGTTGACAAAGTTACTAGTCACGACGGCGCCGCTGATATAGTTGATCAGCGGGAAATCAGTAAGGCCAGCGAGTGTATATGTCGGTTGTGCTGCGATACTGTCCACGACCGTCATGCCATCACCAATGACGCGACCGAACGCGGTGAAGCCGCCATTCTGTGCGTCGAGATTGCTACTGTTGTCAGCAAGATTCACAAACCAACCGCTGGTTGCACTATTTGGGTCACCTCCCAGCTTCGCCATGGCTACTGTTCCTCGTGTATTAGAGACGCTGAACTCATTCTGTATTGCTGCATCTGTGGCAACAGATACTATGTTGCCGCTGCTTGCATCGAAGCTGAATGAGCCTCCCTGAACAATGAAATTCGAGACGGAACGATGTATCACCGTGCTATTGAAGCGCCCAGAGTTTACATAGTTTAAAAAGTTGGCAACAGTAATGGGCGCGACATCGTCAAACAGCTCTATTGAGAAGTCCCCTAGGGAAGTACTTACGCGGACCGTGGTTGCAGAGGTAGACACCTCAGTAGTATTAACGCTCGTTGTGCTTTCTGACTGTTCTTTGACATAGGCTAGAAAGGCATCTTGGGAGCTGAAAGAAAGGCCATTGTAGTCGCCGCTATGACAATGATGAGTACCCGTACTGGACTGGTTATGGCAACCGTAAGAGTTTGTTCCGCCGCCGTGAGCGGAGAGATCACTAGATAGTGACAACGCTATAAGTAGCGAAATGTTCAGGATAGCCGAGCGCATAGTGGATCTCTTTTATTGTTTGCTAAAAATACCTAACCGTTCGTCCACAATAGTATGTATACGGATGCAATGGAACCATGCTGACTTAACGGGGTGTACCCCTAGGGTAGGGTGCTGGCTGAATATTGACGGGCATCAATTGAAGTATTGATAGGAGGGCGACATATTGGTCACACAAAAAGTATTTGGAAGAAGTAGGAATACTAAACTGGCTACAAGTCCCTATATATGGTGCCCCGGAGTGGATTCGAACCACTGACCTGCCCCTTAGGAGGGGGCCGCGCTATCCAGCTGTGCCACCGGGGCTGAAGCGGACGCAGTATAGCACCGGCTGTGGTAATTTTTGAATCCTCGCCTGCCGATCACATATTCCTGCGACTTGGGCTAGAATGAGCGCTGCTAATAATCAAAAAAGCTGGGCCGTAGAGGATGAGTAGCGAAATAGTTTGGACCTGTAGTCGCTTTGACGAACTGAGCACCGAGGATCTGTATCGGGTCCTGCAACTTCGTGCCGAGATCTTTATCGTCGAGCAGGACTGCGCATATCAGGATGTAGATGGCTACGATCACGAGGCTCTGCATGTCATGGGGCAGCTGTCCGGCACTGATGAGACCCAGCTTGTTTCCTATAGCAGACTGCTTCCGCCTGGAGCAAAGTATGAAGGCGCGTCGATTGGTAGGGTTATCACTAAAAAATCGGTTCGAGGAGAGGGTGTCGGCAAGGTATTGATGTTGAACTCGCTAGCGTGCTGCAAGGAGCACTGGCCTGGCAAGGTTATTACTATTTTAGCGCAGGCGTATTTGCAAAAGTTTTATATTGAACTTGGGTTCGAGACGAAGTCTGAGCCTCACGAAGAGGATGGTATTCCTCATATCCGCATGCAGCTTAATCCTTAGCTAGCTGCTCCACTTCTTCGAAAGTGTTTAACGCCTGCTCATCCGTTGCCGGCTTCAGCAGTGTGATAATTACGATAACCAGTGATGCTAAAGCGAAGCCAGGAACTATTTCGTAAAGGTCGAAGAGCCCGCCCTTCAGATTAGACCAGACAACGACTGTTATAGCCCCGACGATCATGCCTGCAATCGCGGATGCAGCCGTCATTTTTCGCCAGAACAATGAGAACACAATCACTGGACCAAACGCGGCGCCGAAGCCTGCCCATGCGTAGCTTACTAGGTCTAGCACCCTACTCTCTCTATCGCTGGCGATAACCATGGCCAGCAGTGCGATTGCGATCACCGCGCCTCGACTTACCATTAGCAATTCCTTTTCGGATGCCTGGGGCCTTACGAACACGCGATAGAAATCTTCACTAATTACAGAAGACGAAACCAACAACTGCGAGTCTACTGTGGACATAATCGCCGACAATATGGCGGCTGTTATGATTCCGGCTATCCAAGGGTTAAACAACTGCTGACTGAGCGCTATGAATACTGTCTCTGGGTTTCCCAGTGGGTTGTATGCGAAATAAGCGATGCCTGCCAAGCCCGTGGCTACCGAGCCGAATAACACTAGCACCATCCACACCATGGCGATGCGTCTTGCTGCGACTAGCTTCTGCGGGTTCTCTACGGCCATGAATCTCGCCAAAATGTGCGGCTGGCCGAAATAACCCAAGCCCCAAGCGATTAGAGATAGAAAACCAATCAGTGTCATGTTGCTGAATAGCTCAGTGCTCTGAGGATTCACGGCTTGCATCTGCTGCCACACCACGTCCGTTCCACCGCTGTTAAGGATCACCACAGTCGGCGCGACTAAAAGCGCAAAGAACATGAGGACTGCTTGCACAGCATCCGTCCAAGCAACTGCGAGAAATCCGCCGATGAAAGTATAGCCAACTATAATTAATCCGCCGGAAATTAGCGCGGTTGAATACTGCAAACCGAAGCTGTTCTCGAACAGTATTGCTCCGCCCACTAACCCGGATGCCGTATAGAAGGTAAAGAACAGCAGAATAACGAAGGCCGACACGAGGCGCAGAACTCTAGTAGTATCGTTGAAGCGGTTCTCGAAGTAGTCCGGCAGTGTTAGCGAATTGTTGGCGTGCTGGCTGTAGATTCGAAGGCGCTTGGATACGAACAGCCAATTACAGTAGGCACCTAGCACTAGGCCTATGCCAATCCAAATCTCACTGAGTCCCGAGAGATAAATAGCGCCAGGTAGGCCCAGCAGGAGCCAACCGCTCATATCAGAGGCTCCGACACTGAGCGCGGTTACAACCGCGCCGAGCTTACGACCGCCTAGAATGTAGTCATCCAGGCTATGTGTGCGTCTATAGGCCTTAATGCCTAGGAACAATATCAGAATCAAGTAGGCAACAAAGGTTACCAGCAGCGGTGCGTCGAAGCTCATATGCGTCTTGCCCGGGGTGTCCGGCAGGCATGCCAAGCATGCGATAGATGATGAGAGGGAGAAGCTGACTCATGCTACCCAATGGCGAGTTCAATGTGAATAGTCGTTACGCTGCTCAGGATCTTCGGGCAGATACTCGACAAATTCCCTATCTACGCCATTGTCATCGCAATAATAGACTCGACGCCGGTGGGGATGCTCATCGAGTCCACTGGCGCCACTCGGCTCGCTGCCCGTAATCGCTGAGTAGCCTCAATTGAAGCCACACTTAGGTAGATATGCTCAAGTATTTACATTACTAAACTCTTTGGTTAGTTTTATTTATTATAATAATAAAGTTATTACTTTATTATAAAAAGAAACGTACCTAAATTTTAAAACAAAGTAAATACTTTATTTAAAATGCCGATTAAGGAGATAATTCCTACCAAGTTAATGCCGGGCCAACGTTATGGAACTGCCTAAAAGCCAAGATCGAATTACGCACTGCTTAAAGACGCGCGGACCACAGTCGGTAAAAATTCTTTCAAAACAATTGGATATGACGACTATGGGGGTTCGCCAACACCTCACTGACTTAAAATCAAAAGGGCTGGCAGAACAAACTCAGGAAGAGCGACAGACTCGCGGGCGCCCGGTGCATATGTGGAAATTGAGCAAGAGCGGACACGCTAGGTTTCCTGACAGCCACTCGCAAACAACAATCGAGCTAATCGATGTCATCCGTTCTTCACTTGGCGAGGAAAGCCTAAATCAACTCATCGACGATCGCAGCGAAAAAATAGAGAGTCACTACCGCGCGCAATTAGATGCTACCGCCCCCGAACTACAACAACAAATCGAGCGACTCGCCAAGCTGCGCAGCGAGGAAGGCTATATGGCAGAAGTGCGCCTACTACCGGACGGCTGGATGCTTATAGAGAATCATTGTCCTATCTGTAGCGCGGCAACTAGCTGTCAGCAATTCTGCAAATCAGAGCTAGAAATCTTTCAACGCCTTTTCGAGAACGAAGCTACGGTAAAACGCACCGATCACCTTCTGGCAGGAGCCAGGCGCTGTGCCTATAAAATCACGGCTCATGGAGCGTAAACGCCAAAATTTCGGCGCAAATTCTGCTATACTGACGCGCCTGTCTAAGCAGGACGGCACTGGCTACGTACAACCCGGTAACCTATGAAATCTCTAGCTGTAAAAATCTCTCTCGTAGTCGCTGTACTAGCTGTCCTGGTGCTTGCTCTAATGCCGAAAGTTATCGGTGCAAGTATAGAGCGGGCGACCATCGACAATCTGCTAGCACTCATCCCCCCAGAGACCGAGAGTCAATTTAAGGTTCGCCGCAACGAATTTAGCAACGGCTGGTTTAGCAGCTCCACAACCATAGAATTTATCTATACCCCTATTGGCACCGATGCGATCGCACTAACCATGGATTTCGATATCGATCACGGCCCACTTCTGCAAACCAAAGATGGACTTAGCATCGGTCTGGCGCATGCGGTTATTCAGCCTAGCATTCGCAACGACTTGATTGACATAGCTGTTGCCGACCTCTCCTTTCCCCTGCCCGACATCACACTCAATCTATTAGCGCGCTTCAATCAATCGATGTGGGTAAATCTGAATGTGAGCCCACTTAACTTTAGCGATGTCACCGGGGAATTTAACTTCAATGGGTTAAACGCGAACGTTGACATAGCATCAGATCAGTCAGCTTACGTCTCAGTACAAATGGGCGAGTTATCAGCTTCCGAAAACGCGGCCAATTCTAATATCCTCGTCACCGGGATGGCCATAACGAGCGCTACGACACAGATGAACAACATACTTGCCGAGAGTAGCGCAACTCTCACGATCCCTCTCATCAGCAGCACTTTGCCCCTGCCATTTTCAATGTCAGACATAACTCTGTCTCTTATACACATCTGACGCTGCCGACGAATAGAGAGGTGTAGA
>CAJXQP010000203.1 GCA_913058275.1 uncultured Gammaproteobacteria bacterium
GTCTTTGACGTTCGACCTCAGCAGCTTGCTGCGCTACCTCCAGTTCTCGAGTCCTGCGCTGTTGCTGCTGCCGCTCCAAACGCTTGCGCTCGTTTGCGACCTGAGGATTCTCTTGAATCAGCAATGCCTTCACTACTGTAGGCTGAACTAACTCCAGTGCCTCTGGACTCTTAGTATTTTGCAGATACAACAACAGCGCCAAAATTACACTGTGAAAAGTTACGGCAACCACTACCGAAAGTGGATAGCCGTTATAGATCACGACATTGTTGAACGTGTCTTTCATTAGTCCTAAATGCCGCCCAAGGGCTGTGTAATAAAATTAGGGTTCGCAACCCCAGCTGCCTGCAACGTTGTAATCAGATTTACCATGGCGCCCCAACCCGCTTCTGTATCGCCCTCTACCAGAACCTGTATGGAAGGATTCGCGCTGGTAATGATACCGACCTGCTGTCCTAAGGTTTCCAGGGTTACCGGCTGACGATCTTCGCCCGTTGCCCCGACGCTGATGAAATAGTCTCCTTCTGCCGTGAGAGAAACGACCAAAGTTTCCAGATTCTCATCGATAACCAATGGCTCGTTATTCGCCTCCGGCAATTCGACCTCGATGCCCTGATTAAGCAAGGGTGCGGTCACCATGAAAACTACTAACAGCACCAGCATCACGTCGATAAAAGGCACGACGTTAATCTCACCCATTGGTTTCCGTTTCTTACGGACAATTGTTTCCATCAAGCAAACCTATTCAGTAGCTGCGCTTAGTCACTATGTATTTGTCGGTGCAGAATGCTTGAGAATTCGTCGGTAAAAGTAATGTAGCTACCGGTTATGTTATCAACGCTCGCGGTATAGCGGTTGTACACAACCACAGCGGGTATCGCTACGAACAGACCCATGGCGGTGGCGATAAGCGCTTCTGCGATATCAGGCGCTATAACCTGCATAGTCACCTGCGCCTGACTGGCGAGCCCGATAAACGAATTCATGATGCCAATCACCGTACCAAACAGTCCGATGTAAACTGAGACTGAGGCGACAGTTGCGAGAAACGGAAGGTGCTTCTCTAGCTTCTCTTCTTCTCTAGAATAGGCCACGCGCATCGCTCTCTGTGCCCCCTCCATTACCGCTTCCTTGTCCATCGTAGGCTGCTGGCGCAGACGCATAAATTCTTTGAATCCAGCGCGAAAGATACTCTCCATGCCAACGACTGGAATATCCTCCTTCTGCATTTGACTCCCTTCTTTATAAAGCTGACTCAGGTCCATGCCAGACCAAAAACGGTGCTCGAAACTGAGCACTCCCTTCGAGGCAGCTGACAGCACCAGCGCGCGCTGAAATATCATCACCCAGGAAACTATCGAAAGCCCGAGCAAAGTAAGCAGCACTAACTGCACTGGCAGACTTGCTTCCAAAATTAGTTGAGTAGGTGTAATCCCTGCGATCACTATCGTTCTCCATTTGGGTATCTGTTGTAGATAACCCACAATCGACCTACGCCGTAGGTCGCTGTATTTAATTCGCGCGGATTAAATTCCCGCTGCCTATTACTGACAACACTATATCTATGACAATCAAAACTCGCAGGAAATCCGCGATATCAAAGGGATTATTCGGCCAATGGGGCAAATAGTTTTGTGAAAAGGCATTTAACTCACTAAATGTAACCGCCCAGAGGTAAATCTAGTCATCACGGGGATGAATCATGGCTAAATCGTGGCAATAGAGGGTACTGCGCGAAAGTGGACCTACACGAGCTTCCCGCAGAGAATTCTAGTCAACCCTGCTCCGGCTGCGCTTGTCCTTGGTTGTAGATGTCAACCATCTGCTCAGACGGCTTGATGCCGAAATGGCGATACGCAAACTGAGTGACTACTCGCCCGCGTGGCGTGCGCATGATGAAGCCCTGCTGTATCAAATACGGCTCCAGCACATCCTCGATCGTATCGCGCTCTTCACTGATCGCCGCCGCCAGGCTGTCTATTCCAACCGGACCACCTTCGAACTTCTCGATCATGGTCATCAGCAGGCGCCTATCCATGTGGTCGAATCCGTTCTTATCGATGCTTAGCATATCCAGCGCTAAGCCTGCCGTTTCCAGGTTTACTTCGCCATTCGCCTTTACTTCGGAATAGTCTCGAACTCTGCGCAGCAATCGATTTGCGATACGCGGCGTCCCACGCGAGCGCTTAGCGATCTCTGCAGCACCGAATTCATCAGTCTTAGTACCCAAGATTTTTGCGGAACGACTCACGATATGAGTCAATTCGTCTACCGAATAGAACTCGAGGCGCTGAATGATGCCAAAGCGATCTCGCAGCGGTGAAGTAAGTAGACCTGCTCGAGTTGTTGCGCCAACCAGTGTAAAGGGAGGAAGGTCCAACTTTATCGAGCGTGCCGCAGGGCCTTCGCCGATCATGATATCTAACTGATAGTCTTCCATCGCAGGATAGAGTATCTCTTCGATTACCGGACTCAATCGATGAATCTCATCGATAAATAACACATCGCCCTCATCCAGATTGGTTAACATTGCCGCGAGATCACCCGCCTTTTCCAGCACGGGCCCCGAAGTAGCCTTTATTGAAACCTGAAGCTCATTCGCGATGATGTTCGCAAGCGTAGTCTTTCCCAGACCGGGAGGACCGAATATCAGCGTGTGGTCGAGTGGTTCATCGCGATTGCGAGCAGCACTAATGAAGATGTCCATCTGCTGTTTGACGTCAACCTGCCCGATATAGTCCGTCAGGACTAGGGGACGTATAGCACGGTCTCCCGAATCTTCTATCGGTAGCGCCTGAGGCGAGATGAGTCTATCTTCTTCCATTGCATTCTGATTCCGTTTCAATGTAGCGATCAATAATTACTTAAACGATTAAGCCATACTCTTCAGTGAGTGCCGAATTAGTTCTTCTGAACCTTGAATCTCTGGATTTGTTTTTAACACCGCAGCGATAGCATGGGCTGCCTGCTGAGGCTTGTATCCAAGGGAGATTAGCGCCGTTTCAGCGTCGCTGGTGATCGAGGCAGACGCTGATACTGACTCCTTAGTATTGCCCTCTTCGGCATCCCAGTCTTTGAGACGGTCACGCATCTCTATCAATAATCGTTCAGCGGTCTTCTTGCCAATGCCGGGCATCTTCACCATTGCATTGATATCATTGCTACGTACTGCTCTCACAAATTCGTTAGCTTCCATGCTGGAGAGAATGCCCAGAGCCATCTTCGGACCCACGCCATTGATCTTGATTAGCGAGCGAAACATCGACTTGTCTTTCTCTTCAAAAAAACCATAGAGCAATTGAGCGTCTTCACGCACAACAAAGTGCGTGTGTAGTGTTAATTCTTTTCCTAGCTCGGGCAGTTGGTAGAGCGTGCTCATGGGAACCTGCACTTCGTAGCAGATGCCAGCCACATCGATCTGGATTTCTGGGGGTTTCTTGTCGACTAGAACGCCGCGTATTCTTCCTATCACCTGAATCTCTTCCTGCTGAATGATTTTGCGCCAGCCATTCGAATCAGACTGGCTTCGGTATTGGCATGACAAATAGCCACGGCCAGTGCATCCGCTGCATCTTCGGCTATGTTATCACTTATCGCCAGAAGCGCTTTAACCATGTGCTGAACCTGCAACTTGTCCGCGGCGCCAGAACCAACCACAGCCTGCTTCACTTTACGGGCCGAGTATTCAGCGACAGGGAGATCATGTGAAAGGCAGGCGACCATAGCGCTACCCCTTGCCTGGCCGAGCTTCAATGCGGATGCCGCATTCTTGCCCATGAAGACGTCTTCAACCGCTGCCTGTTGAGGGGAGTACTCCTCTATCACATGACAGATTTCTGAAAATATGATTTTTAGCCGTTCAGGCAGAGACGCGCTACTTGTTTTGACACAGCCACAGTGAATGTATTCCAGTTTGTTACCGACAGAATTAATTAAACCATAACCCGTGATACGGGAGCCGGGATCGATGCCGAGAATTATGGCCATTTTGTTCCTCATTCTGGTCACTGGAGCACAGGCAACGCTCAATAGGCGATGTCTGCTTCGATGCTTGGCAGGCGTGCTTGTTTAACTCTTGTTCTAGATCTAACTAAAGTTGTGCAGCTATCTCATCCGAGATATTAGCATTGTGGTAGACATTCTGAACGTCGTCCAAGTCTTCCATAAGGTCGATTAGCTGCACTAGTGTCTCGGCCGAACTCAGATCGAGATCAGCTTCTGTTGATGCCAACATGATCATCTCAGCAGAATTTGCCTTAATTCCAGCCCCATTGAGAGCATCTTGCACGGCACCGAATGTTTCCAGCGTCGTCATCACATCGATACTGCTATCTTCATTGGTCACGATGTCATGCGCACCCGCGTCCAGCGCAACTTCCATGATCTTCTCTTCGCTGCTGCCTGCTGGAAAGCTAATAATGCCGGTTTTCTCGAATAAATAGGCAACGGAGCCGTTGGTTCCAAGCGTGCCACCGTACTTTGTAAAGGCGTGACGCACCTCGGCAACGGTGCGGTTCTTATTGTCGGTCAGCGTTTCGACGAGCACAGCAGTTCCGCCCGGCCCATAACCCTCGTAACTCAACTCTTCTAAGTTATCGCTCTCGGCCGTACCTGCGCCGCGTGCGACCGCGCGATCGATAGTGTCGCGAGTCATATTCGCGGCGAGCGCCTTGTCGACTGTAGCGCGAAGACTTGGGTTATCTGCTACGTCGCCACCGCCTGCTTTTGCCGCTACAGTTAACTCACGGATTATTTTCGTGAAAATTTTACCGCGCTTCGCATCCTGCCCTGCTTTTCGGTGCTTGATATTGGCCCATTTACTATGACCTGCCATAACAACCTCACTCCCGAGCTTATGATTCTTATCTACGTTTCTTTGCACCCACTATGTAGAGGTGCTTTTTTATAGTTACTTCTACATCAATTCTTAAGGCTGCTTCGGTGCAGCTTGCTCTCTCAATCTGATATTAAGCTCTTTGAGCTGCTTCGCTGAGACATTGCCTGGTGCCTCTGTCAGTGGGCATGCCGCCGACTGCGTCTTTGGAAACGCAATAACGTCACGGATCGACGTTGCTCCTGTCATCAACATAATAAGCCTGTCCAGACCAAAGGCGATACCGCCATGGGGAGGACAGCCGTAACTCAGAGCTTCTAGTAAGAAACCGAATTTCTCCTGCGCTTCTGCCTCGCCAATGCCTAGCACCTCGAACACAGACTGCTGCATATCTACTTTGTTGATACGTATCGAACCGCCACCGAGTTCGGTGCCGTTTAATACCATGTCATAGGCTCGAGAGAGTGCCCCAAGAGGATCCGCTTTCAGCTGATTCGCATCGCAAGATGGCGCCGTAAAGGGATGGTGTAGTGAGGTCAGACTGCCATCGCTTGCAGTTTCGAACATAGGAAAATCGACAACCCATAGCGGCGCCCAGCCTTCTTTGATCAGCCCAAGGTCTTCGGCCACCTTAACTCGCAGCGCACCCAATGCCTCGTTGACCACTTTAGCCTTGTCCGCGCCGAAGAAGATGATATCTCCAGTCTGCGCTTCCAGCTTCTTCATTAGTGCGTGTACGACTTCATCCGGCATAAATTTTAAGATCGGTGACTGCAGACCTTCTAAGCCTGCATCTATGTCATTCACCTTAACCCAGGCCAAACCCTTAGCGCCGTAGATGCCAACAAACTTCGTATACTCGTCTATTACCTGTCTCTTATACACATCTCCGAGCCCACGAGACCGAGGCTGATCT
>CAJXQP010000204.1 GCA_913058275.1 uncultured Gammaproteobacteria bacterium
GAGCAATTCCCGGTAACGGAGTTTGGTTCGATGTGAATCCGGTAGACCGAGGGCCTAAAGCTCGTCGGGATGTTTGGAGTTAAGTGCTTGGAATTACCTAACGAAATGCTAGACGGTTTAAGACCGTTTCTTTTTTACTTCGCCTTGGTGATGGCTGTCGTGGTCATCATGCTTGGGCTTTCCTATTTCCTTGGGCAGCGTTTTACTGCCCACTCCAAAAACCTACCTTTTGAGTCTGGCATCGTTTCCGTGGGCAGTGCTCAATTTCGAATCTCGGTTCATTTCTACCTACCGGCCATACTGTTTATTATCTTCGACCTAGAAGTTGTCTTTCTCTTTGCCTGGGCTGTCGCCGTTAGAGAGGCGGGCTGGCCTGGTTTCATCGAAATCTCAGTGTTTATCTTCATTTTAATCGCGGCCTTATTCTATCTATGGCGTATCGGCGCGCTTGATTGGCGTACGCTCACGCAGAAACGGGAATTGAAAACCCTTTCTGGGCCTGGTGGCGTGACCAACAAAAAGGAATTCAAATTATGAGTTGGGAGCTGCAGAAAGCAGAAGATGCCTCATCACCACAGCCAGGTGGCAGTGCCATGGACGAGTTCATTCGGCGCAACGTGGTTATGGCGAACCTAGAGGATATGGTGTCCTGGGGTCGAAAGAACTCCATCTGGCCCTTTAATTTCGGTCTTTCATGTTGTTATGTGGAAATGGCTACTGCGTTTACCAGTCGCCACGACCTCGCTAGATTCGGCGCAGAGGTGATTCGTGGCACGCCTAGACAGGCAGATATGATCGTTATAGCGGGCACTGTGTTCCGCAAGATGGCGCCAGTTGTGAAGCTTCTCTATGAACAACTTTTAGAGCCGAAATGGGTTATTTCCATGGGTTCCTGCGCCAATTCAGGCGGCATGTACGACATTTACTCGGTGGTACAGGGTGTGGATAAGTTCCTGCCCGTGGATGTCTATGTTTCTGGTTGCCCGCCACGCCCCGAGGCCTTACTGCAGGGGTTGATATTGCTACAGGAATCGATCGGTAGGCAGCGCCGGCCACTGAGTTGGGTGATCAATGATCAGGGCATTATTCAGAAGGAAGCGAACCCTGTGCAGCGTATCGTGCGCTCGCCAGACAGGATCGCGGCGACTGAGCTTCGTTCGCCAGATGATGTTTAGAAATATTTAAATTAAAACAGTTAGTTAAGACGGATAGATAAAGTAAAAAATAGTGAATTCGAGCATAGACAACAACAGCCGATCTCCTGACCAGGTGCCAGCCGCTTTAGCGCAGCTGCGCCAAATGCATGGCAACCTCATAGTGGCTGAACAAGCTACTTGCGATGGCATGCCGACGGTGTGGGTCGAGCGGCAAAGCATAGACATTGTGCTGCGCGCTCTCAGAGATGAGACGAGCCCACGCTTCGAGATGCTGTTCGATCTTACCGCTATCGATGAGCGACTGCGTAGTAACCGAGCTGGTCAGCCAGATAGCGAGTTCACAGTCGTCTATCACCTCATGTCATTCTCTGGAAATTGCGATTTTCGCATTAAGGTCGCCTTGCAGGACAGCGATCTGAGTATTCCGAGTATTGTGCGCCTATGGCCCAACGCGAACTGGTACGAGCGTGAGGCCTGGGACATGTTTGGTATTCAGTTCGACGGTCACCCGAATCTTTGTCGCATCGTGCTGCCTCCAACTTGGAAGGGCCATGCGCTGCGTAAGGAGCATCCAGCCCGCGCAACTGAGATGGAGCCATTCACCCTTGATGATGACGAATTGGATTTCGAGCAAGAAGCGTTAAAATTTAAGCCAGAAGATTGGGGGATGAAAAGGGAATCTGAGAATTCAGAATTCATGTTTCTCAATTTGGGGCCTAATCATCCGAGTGTACACGGCGCCTTTCGCATTGCTCTGCAGTTGGACGGCGAGATTCTAGTAGACGCCGTGCCAGATATTGGCTACCACCATCGTGGTGCCGAGAAGATGGGCGAGCGGCAATCTTGGCATACCTATATACCTTACACCGATCGCATCGACTACCTAGGCGGGGTCTTGAACAACCTGCCGTATGTCATGGCAGTAGAGAAGATGGCTGGCATCGAGGTGCCGGAGCGGGTGAAGGTTATCCGCGTCATGCTCTGTGAAATGTTTCGAATCTGTAGTCACCTCCTGTTCTATGGCACTTTTGCACAGGACGTGGGCCAGCTCTCTCCAATTTTCTACATGTTTGTCGAGCGCGAACGTATTTTCAACATCATCGAATCCATCTGTGGCGCACGCATGCACCCGGGTTGGTTTCGAATCGGCGGTGTAGCACAGGACTTACCCAATGGCTGGGAGAAGCGCATTCAGGAACTGTTGGACTTCATGCCAGCCCGACTAGACGAATACGACTCCATGGTAATGAACAACGGCATCCTGAAGAGACGAACTCAGGGCGTAGGTGTGTATGACACGAAAGAGGCACTTAACTGGGGTGTTACCGGCGCAGGTCTAAGAGCCACAGGTCTGGAATGGGACTTCCGAAAACAGCGTCCTTATAGCGGATATGAAAACTTCGACTTCGACGTACCTATTGCTGAGAATGGCGATTCTTATGATCGCTGTGCAATCCGCGTGGAGGAGATGCGTCAAAGTTTACGTATCATTAAGCAGTGCATGGACAATATGCCTTCGGGCCATTACAAGTCCGATCACCCACTGACAACACCGCCGCGTAAAGAAAATACGATGCAGGATATCGAGACGCTGATTAACCACTTCTTAAGTGTTAGTTGGGGCCCGGTAATTCCTCCGAATGAAGTGACAATGGCGGTCGAGGCGACGAAGGGTATTAATAGCTACTATCTCATAAGTGACGGCAGCACGACTTCTTATAGGACGCGGATACGAACACCATCGTTTGCTCATCTGCAGATGATCCCGGAGATATCGCGAGGCTTTATGGTCGCAGATCTCATCGCCATCATCGCGAGTATAGATTTCGTTATGGCGGATGTAGATAGATAGATTGAATGTTAGATAAATAGAATAGTAGAAAGTATTTAGTGCCAAAGAGATAAAGAGAGATGCAAAAAGACAAATGAGTCAGCAAGTAATAGCAAGCACAGCGAATAAAGCGCGTAAGTTGTCCGTCGAGGAGATCGCGGAGATCGAACACGAGATGACTTTGTATCCCGACAAGAGAGCGGTCGGGCTGGAAGCGCTGAAAATCGTGCAAAAACACCAGGGCTGGGTTTCTGACGAGAGTCTTCTTGGTATAGCAAAGTACTTGGATATCCCCGCGGCCGACTTAGAAGGAGTAGCAACATTCTTTAACTTGGTCTATCGACAAAAAGTAGGCAAGAACGTTATTTTATTTTGCGACAGCGTAAGCTGTTGGATCATGGGCTGCGAAGGCATCAAGGGTCATATCAAGGAGCAACTTGCTATCGATTACGGGGAGACGACTGAGGATGGCGATTTTACGCTGATCCCAGTTCCCTGTTTAGGAGACTGCGACAGGGCGCCAGTTATGATGGTGGGCCCGGATCTACATAGAAACCTAACACCGGAAAAGATTGATTCAATTATCGCCGATTACAAAAACAAATAGGATTAAACGGATACTTAAGTGGTAGCAAATCCATTAACAAAGAATATTGATATGTCTCGCCCGCCGCTGGACATCGCCGCCTATGAGGCGAACGATGGCTATCAGAGCGTGCATGCTATCGCGAAGGGATTGAGCCCAGAAGATGTTCTGGAATTAGTAAAAGGTTCCGGACTAAAAGGTAGAGGCGGCGCAGGTTTCCCAACTGGCCTGAAATGGAGCTTCGTGCCTAGAGGAGATAACTCTCCGAAGCAGAAGTACTTAGTCGTAAACGCGGACGAAATGGAGCCCGGTACTTTTAAAGACAGGTTGTTAATGGAAGGCGACCCACACCTCATGCTCGAAGGCATGATCATTGCCGCCTACACGATTCAGGCGAGCAAGGCCTATATCTTTCTACGCGGCGAATACACAGTTTCCGAGCAAGCTCTGCGCAACGCAATTAAAGAAGCGTACGAGAAAGGTTATCTAGGTAAGAACATCCTTGGTACGGGCTTTGATCTCGATATCATTATGCACACGAGTGCTGGCCGATATATCTGCGGCGAAGAAACGGCCTTGTTGAATGCCTTAGAAGGTAAGCGAGCAAACCCACGTGCCAAGCCGCCATTTCCACAGGTGAGTGGACTTTGGGGAAAGCCTACTATCGTCAACAACGTAGAAACCCTCTGTAACCTGCCCGGGATTTTAACCTACGGCGTTGATTGGTATCACGGCTTGACGAAGGGTAATGATCACGGCACGAAGCTATTCGGTGTTAGCGGCAAGGTAAAAACTCCAGGCTGCTGGGAATTGCCGCTTGGCTTGCCCATAAGAGAATTGTTAGAAGGCTATGCTGGCGGGATGCAGGATGGTCTAGAGCTTAGAGGTTTTCTTCCTGGTGGAGGATCAACCGATTTCATGCTTCCAGAGCATCTCGACATAACACTTGATTACGACGAGATCGCGAAAGTAGGCAGCAGGCTAGCTACTGGCACAATGATTGTATTAGATGATAAGACTTGCCCGGTAGGGATGGTGGGTAATCTTATGAAGTTTTTCGCGCACGAATCCTGCGGTTTCTGCACGCCGTGTCGCGATGGCTTGCCTTGGGTTGATCAGATCTTCCGCGACTTCGAGAATGGTGAGGGAAGCGAAAAAGACTTACAGATCCTGCATGATCACGTCACTTATCTGGGGCCGGGTAGAACATTTTGTGCATTAGCGCCTGGCGCAACCGCGCCATTAGGTAGCGGACTAAAATATTTTAAAGAAGATTTCGAAAAACATATCACACAGAAGCGCTGTAGCTACAAGCACTGATAATTTCAGTGTTGACTAGCTATGCTTGGAGTAACTGATGGCGAAAATTGTTATTGATGGGGTGGAGCACGAGGTAAACCCCGATAACAATCTGTTGCAAGAGTGCCTGTCGCTGGGTCTAGACCTGCCTTATTTTTGTTGGCACCCAAGCATGGGATCTGTCGGTGCCTGTCGTCAATGTGCGGTTATGCAATATCGCGATGCAGATGACAAGGAAGGCATGTTAGTGATGGCGTGTATGACGCCCGCCACCGACGGGGCGATCATCTCTCTTGAGGCCGATGGCGCCAAGTCTTTCAGGTCCGATGTTATCGAGAGCCTCATGATTAGTCATCCGCATGACTGTCCAGTCTGCGAAGAAGGAGGCGAGTGTCATCTTCAGGATATGACGCAGATGTCGGGTCACAACTACCGTCGCTACGACAAGAAAAAGAGAACACACCACAATCAATATCTCGGCCCGTTCATCAATCATGAAATGAACCGCTGCATCACCTGTTATCGCTGCGTTCGCTACTACGGCGACTATGCTGGTGGTACCGATCTATCGGCACAGGCTTCTCATCATCATGTTTATTTTGGTAGGCATGAAGAGGGAGTGCTTGAGAGTGAGTTCAGCGGGAATCTGGTTGAGGTTTGCCCAACCGGCGTCTTCACAGACAAGGCGTTTAGTGAGAATTACAGCCGCAAATGGGATTTACAGACTGCACCTTCTGTGTGTGTCGGTTGCTCTGTAGGTTGTAATACTACACCAGGAGAGCGCTACGGTAGTTTGCGCAGAATCGTCAACCGCTACAACAGCGAAGTTAATGGCTATTTTCTTTGTGACAGGGGCCGTT
>CAJXQP010000205.1 GCA_913058275.1 uncultured Gammaproteobacteria bacterium
GGTGGCCGTACAGTAGGCGCGGGTGTTGTAGCTAAGATATTCGAATAAAATCGATAAACACTACTTACTTGGCCGGAGCACTCAAAAGGGTGCTTCGGCTTAGTCGTCTTTAGTGTTTTTATGATATTCCGTTAGAAGAAAATGAAGATTAATGAATAGAAGCACCGATGACCTTTAGAGAAACAGTAGGCCAGTAGCTCAATTGGCAGAGCAGCGGTCTCCAAAACCGCAGGTTGGGGGTTCGATTCCCTCCTGGCCTGCCAACTAAAGGCAGGAATTCTTCCACAAGCCATAGGGAAGAGAGTAGGCAGCGCAAGGTCACCAGTGATCTGCAGGACGTGCAGCTGTCGGTGGTTGTTAACTAGATATTTAGAACCAAGAGAAATAGTAAATAGTATGTCCGAAAAAATAGCAGGCGAAGACGGTAAATTAGATTTGGTCAAGTGGGCGGTCGTAGCAGCGATTGTGGCTGGCGCGATCTATGTTAATTCCTATTTCGCCGCGGAATCATTATTGGTTAGAACGCTAGGCTTGATTGTAACTGCCGGCGTGGCTGGATGGATTGGCGCTCAGACGATTCGCGGGCGCGCTTTTGTCAACTTATGCCTAGATGCGCGAGTTGAGATAAGAAAAGTTGTTTGGCCAACAAGACAAGAAACAACGCAGACTACGATCGTAGTCCTTATCGTCATATTCATTGTAGCTTTTATTCTATGGCTGCTGGATTGGGGATTAAACAGCGCTATTTCATCGATGATCGGCTAGAGGCAAAAAATGGCAAAGCGCTGGTACGTAGTACACGCCTATTCAGGCTATGAGAAAAAAGTGATGCTTGCACTGGGAGAGCGAATCGCTCTTCGAAAAATGGAAGATTACTTCGATGAAGTGTTAGTGCCTACCGAAGAAGTTGTAGAAATGCGCGGTGGTCAGAAGCGAAAGAGCGAGCGCAAATTCTTTCCGGGTTATGTTTTGGTTCATATGGAACTTAACGACGATACCTGGCATTTGGTTAAGGACACGCCCAGAGTTATGGGCTTTATTGGTGGCACGGCAGAGAGGCCCGCTCCAATAACTGATAAAGAAGCAAATAAGATTCTCCAGAGAATGGAGGATAGCGAAGAGGCTCCAACTCATAAGACGATCTACGAACCTGGCGAGATGGTTCGAGTTACAGATGGTCCTTTTAATGACTTCACCGGCACGGTTGAGGAAGTTAATTACGAGAAAAGTCGATTACGCGTTGCTGTACTAATTTTCGGTCGTTCGACTCCAGTAGAACTAGAGTTCGGGCAAGTCGAGAAGAGTTAGGGCGTCGGGAGACGCCGGGGTCGGATCTAAATTTCCATTGAGGTTATGAAAATATTTAACCGCAACAAGCGGGAATTTTGCTCTGACCCCATTTATCCATAGAGTATTAATTTTAACAAAGTCGATCCTCTCACTAATGTAGAGGAGCGCCGGGGAGTTTGGTTAGCTGCGAGGCTTAATCGAGCGTTTGAACCCAAAGGAGAAAGGCATGGCTAAGAAAGTACTGGCTTATATAAAGCTGCAAGTTGGCGCAGGAAAAGCTAACCCAAGTCCACCTGTTGGTCCGGCTCTCGGTCAACACGGCGTAAACATCATGGAATTCTGTAAGGCATTCAATGCGCAGACTCAAGGCGTTGAAGTTGGGCTGCCTATTCCTGTAGTTATAACTGTTTATGCAGATCGTAGCTTCACCTTCATCACGAAAACGCCTCCAGCCTCTGTGCTACTGCGTAAAGCAGCCGGCCTCAAGAAGGGAAGTGGACGTCCAAACACCGAAAAAGTGGGCAAAGTAAACCGCGCCCAATTAGAAGAAATTGCGACCCAGAAAATGGCTGATCTTACTGCTGCTGATATGGATGCGGCGGTTCGCACTCTTGCCGGCAGCGCGCGCAGCGCAGGCATAGAAGTTGAGGGAGTGGAGTAACATGGCCAAACTATCCAAAAAGCAAAAGCAAGTAGCTGAAAAGGTTGAGGCAGGCAAAGCCTACTCAGTTGAAGAGGCTGTTGCGATTATCTCAGAATTTGCTTCAAAGAAATTCAGCGAGTCTCTAGACGTTTGTGTGAACCTAGGCATCGATGCGCGTAAATCGGATCAAGCAGTTCGCGGTTCCACAATTCTACCTAACGGTACAGGCAAAGACGTTCGCGTCGCAGTATTTGCTCAGGGCGAGAATGCCGAAAAGGCGAAGGCTGCCGGTGCTGATGTGGTGGGCTTCGAAGATTTAGCGGAATCCATTCAGGCAGGAAACCTGGACTTCGACGTAGTTATTGCAACACCAGACGCTATGCGTGTAGTGGGCAAACTAGGTACGGTTCTCGGTCCAAGAGGTTTGATGCCTAATCCTAAAGTAGGAACGGTTACGCCAGACGTTGAAACTGCAGTTAAGAACGCCAAGTCCGGTCAGGTTCGATATAGAACTGACAAGAACGGCATCGTTCATGGCGGCATCGGCAAAGTGGGCTTTGAAGCTCCTGCCGTTAAGGCAAACCTTGAAGCGCTATTGGCAGACCTAAAGAAGGCCAAGCCATCTGCAGCTAAGGGTGTCTATATTAAGAAGGTTGTTCTTTCTTCTACGATGGGCCCTGGGCTGCAGATAGACCAGTCAACCCTAGAGCTTCTTTAACATCAGGAAAGAGATTTCCGTTTACAAGTAAAAGATTCGAAGAGAGTGTTCTCTCTTCAACAGACTTTGGGGTTTCGCGAAAGCGAAGCTGTCAAAGACCGTAGGTGTGACCGCCGAGTTTAGGTTTGGTCGCTTAATTTCCTACGCAGATGGTGAAGCCCGATTTAGTGTAATGCTAAATTTCAATCACCGAATAGCAAGGGCATGAAGCGAGAAATCAATTCATGCTAAATCGTGGTCGAGTAATCGACCTAATTAAGGAGTTTAGATAGTGGCTATTGGACTAGAAGATAAGAAACAAATTGTTTCGGAAGTCAATAAGGCTGCTAACAGTGCTGTATCAGCGGTGCTCGCCGATTATCGGGGTGTAACCGTGACTGATATGACTGAGCTTCGAAAGACTGCAAGAGAAAATAACGTTTACCTTCGTGTTGTAAGAAACACGCTGCTTAAGAAAGCAGTTGAAGGCACTGAATTCGAATGCATTCAAGAAGTTTTAGTTGGTCCTACGATTCTCGCATTCTCAGAGGAAGACCCTGGCGCCGCTGCACGCGTGCTGAAGGATTTTGCTAAAGAGAAAAAAGAATTCGAGATCAAAGCACTATCTGTAGGTGGCAAGTTATTGGGTGCCGATCAGATCGACGTGTTGGCGAAGTTGCCGACTCACGATCAAGCGCTGTCCATTCTTATGAGCGTTATGTTAGCGCCTGTAACGAAGCTCGCCAGAACCATGATAGAGGTTCCCTCGAAAGCAACACGTGCTGTTGCAGCAGTTCGAGACCAGAAGCAGGAAGCAGCCTAGTTCCTTCGTAACAGATTAGAAATTGTAGAAAATTAGAAACAACTTAAATTAATTTATTGAAAGTAGGAGATTAGAGCATGGCTCTTTCCAAAGAAGATGTATTAGAAGCAATTGCAGACATGTCAGTAATGGACGTAGTTCAGCTGGTTGAAGCAATGGAAGAAAAATTCGGTGTTTCAGCTGCGGCAGCAGTTGCGGCAGCTCCAGCGGCAGCAGCCGATGCTGCACCAGAAGAAGAGCAGACTGAGTTCGATATCGTTCTAGCCTCTATTGGCGAAAAGAAAGTAAACGTCATTAAGGCAGTACGCGGTATTACTGGCCTAGGTCTTAAAGAAGCTAAGGAATTAGTAGATGGCGCGCCATCAACTATTAAGGAAGCTGCTTCTAAGGGCGAAGCGGATGAAGCCAAGAAAGCTTTGGAAGAAGCTGGCGCAACCGTTGAGCTTAAGTAGTAAGAGATTGCTACAAAACGACAAGCGCCGGGTGCCGTCAACGCACCTGGCGTTAGTTCGTTGTAATTTCGAGTTAGAGAGACCGGCTTAATCGCCGCGCATTGCCCAAGTCGTTACGACGCAGGCCATGCAAATCGCAGAAAAATTCTGCTAGTAGTTAATGCCAATAGAAGACAACGCTAGGAACACACCAATGGCCTATTCGTATACAGAGAAAAAACGTATCCGTAAGAACTTCGGCAAATTGCCAAGTGCGATGGATATCCCTTACCTCTTATCTATACAAGTCGATTCCTATAAACAGTTTACTCAGGTTGACGTGCCTGTCGAATCACGTATGGAACAAGGCCTACACGCCGCGTTCAAGTCAGTATTCCCTATCGTCAGCTATTCCGGCAAAGCGGTTCTGGAATATGTTAGTTACAACCTCGGAAAGCCAGCGTTTGACGTCAAAGAATGTCAATTGCGCGGTTCCACCTATTCGGTGTCCTTGCGGGTTAAGGTTCGGTTGATCCTTTATGATAAGGAATCAACAGCACAAACAATTAAAGATATTAAAGAGCAAGAAGTCTATATGGGTGAAATCCCATTGATGACTGACTCTGGTACCTTCGTTATTAATGGTACCGAACGAGTGGTTGTGTCGCAGCTGCACAGATCGCCTGGTGTGTTCTTTGATCATGACCGTGGTAAGACGCACAGCTCAGGAAAGCTACTCTACTCCGCGCGGGTTATTCCTTACCGTGGTTCTTGGCTCGACTTCGAATTCGACCCGAAAGATATGGTCTATGTTCGAATCGACCGACGACGTAAATTGCCTGCATCAGTATTGCTGCGCGCATTAGGTTACGGATCTCAAGAAATTCTTGAGATGTTCTATGACAACAACAGTTTTAAGATTACTACGAAGGGTAAGGACAAGGAGAAAGTATCAACTATTTCTTTGAACCTAATCCCTGCTCGTCTGCGTGGAGAAGTGCTTACTTTTCCAATCAATGACAAGAAAGGCAAGGAAATCGTAGAGGCTGGCCGTCGTATTACTTCACGCCACGTACGCCTCATGGAAGATGCGAAGTTAACTACGTTACTAATCGAGCATGAGTACCTTATTGGTGCCGCACTTGCTGCCGATGTGATCAACGAAGAGACGGGCGAAGTCTTAGTTGCCTGTAACACTGAAATCACTGAAGAGGTGTTAGAGCAGTTCTTCGAGACCGGCGTAAAGACGTTCGAGACTATCTACACTAACGATCTGGACTGCGGTCCATTTGTATCGCATACATTGCGCATCGATGGAACCACTTCCAAGTTAGAAGCTATGGTCGAAATCTATCGCATGATGCGTCCAGGCGAGCCGCCTACGAAGGAATCAGCAGAGAACTTATTCTCTAATCTATTCTTCTCGCCAGAGCGTTATGATCTTTCTGCTGTTGGTCGTATGAAGTTCAATCGCCGGCTGGGTCGTCCTGAGTCCGAGGGCTTGATGGTCCTTAGTAAGGAAGATATCGTCGATGTGTTGAAGACTCTGGTCGGAATCCGTAACGGCTTCGGTTCAGTAGATGACATTGATCACTTAGGTAACCGCCGAATTCGCTCTGTTGGTGAGATGGCCGAGAACCAATTTCGTGTTGGTTTAGTTCGTGTTGAGCGCGCAGTGAAAGAGCGTTTGAGCATGGCAGACTCAGAGGGTCTGATGCCCCAAGATATGATCAATGCGAAGCCCGTGGCAGCTGCGATCAAGGAATTCTTTGGCTCCAGTCAGCTTTCCCAGTTCATGGACTGTCTCTTATACACATCTGACGCTGCCGACGAATAGAG
>CAJXQP010000206.1 GCA_913058275.1 uncultured Gammaproteobacteria bacterium
TCGACCAACGCGAGATCGATGCGCGCATCTTCATGCAGGAGTTATCTCGCGGTGAGGAGCTTACCCGAGAGCAACGAGAGCTAGTCACCGCCTTCTATATAGAAGAACAGATCTTAGTGCGTGAAGCTCTGTCCATGGAATTGGACAACGACGAACGTATACATGACATCTTGGCGCAGAAAATGCGCCACGTTCTGAGCGGCAACATTATTCAGCCGACAGATGCTGAGCTGCGAGAATACTTTCAGGAAAATAGCACCCGCTTCGAGACACCTGCCTCGCTGACTCTCGATGAGTTGGTTTTCGATTCTAGAGATCCCTTAGCAGATTCGATAGTCGCCGCCCTACGACAAGGTGCCGACTCCGCCACCTTGCTGTCGATGTCCCAAGGCACGGTCGCTCCGCTACCAAATGTTAATAGCATCGATCTCGCTAACATCTTCGAGCAGGAGTTCGCCGACCGGGTTCTGGCTGCCGACCTAAACCAATGGCAGGGCCCGTATGTTAGCAACCGCGGACAACATTGGTTACGCGTAATAGAACACACCCCTGCAGGCATTCCGGCACTAGACGAGATTGCCGATCTGGTGCGGCTCGAATGGATCTCCACAGAAGAAGAGTCACGTCTGCAGCAGGAAGTGGGCAAGCTCTGGAACGAATACACCATCGTGATTAACAATAGCGAGCCCGACTAACTGACCATGCGTGGAGTCATTCTAAAACTAATTCGCCCGATCTTAGCCTCCTGCTGCGGGCTGCTTCTATCAGGCATAATATTGCTCCCTACTGCGATGGCTCACGACATTGATGTGACCGGCGTCGCCCGCGTGTTCTTGGACGAACTCGAGGAGAATCAATACCAGCTATCCATCGTCGACCAACAAGTTCCCCCTTTATTTAATATCGAACGCATCCTCCCTGAGCGCTGTACCGGACTATCACCGGGCAGGTTCAGCTATCGCTTTCAATGCGCGCCTGAGCTAAACCTTGATGACGTGCTGGTTTTCCCTTGGTCATTGGAAGGATTAGTCCTGATAACCCGCTGGAGCGATGGCAGTGATGTGTCCGGCTACTTCCCTGGGGATGGCAACATCATCGAGGTGCCAATGTCGCAGATGAAGGCTGGAGCATCCTCACTGGGCAACTTGGCTCTTCGTTATCTAGAGCTAGGTGGCGAACACATATTGTTCGGAGTCGATCACCTGCTCTTTATTCTCGGCTTATTGCTACTACTGCAAGGATTTTGGAAGTTATTAAAGACCATCACTGCATTTACTATCGCCCACAGCATCACCCTCGCCTGCGCCGTGTTGGGAATCTTTCCAGTACCCGGCGCACCCATAGAAGTTTTGATAGCACTGTCTATAGCATTTCTCGCCCGAGAGATTCTGATGGCGCAGCAGGGTAAAATCACACTAGTGCATCAGGAGCCGTGGATAGTCGCCTTCGCATTTGGTCTGATACACGGGTTTGGTTTCGCAGGAGCCCTCGGCGAGCTTGGACTCAGCGATCCCGACATCCCGCTGGCATTGCTATTTTTCAATATTGGAGTGGAAGTGGGTCAGGTAGCATTTATTTCTGCGTTGCTTGCCTTACATTTCGTCTTCACGAAATACTTCAAACATCTCTGGCCAAGCCTGCAACGCGGGCTAGCCTATGGTTTGGGTGGTATTGCGAGTTACTGGTTCATCGAACGGATTCCCAGCCTGTTCATTGCCTGACTATAATTGAAGAACAGGCACGGCATTTTTTGGACGCAAACTCATTAGGCCGAAGGTAGTTTCCAGTCAGGTCTGGGGAAGTGACAGGTGTAGCCATTGGGGCTTTTTTCTAAATAATCTTGGTGTTCAACTTCAGCTTCCCAAAAGTCACTCACAGATTCTACTTCGGTTACTACTTTTCCAGGCCACAATCCTGAGGCATCCACATCAGCAATGGTTTTTAATGCTTCTGCTTGCTGTGCATCCGACTCATAATAAATAGCTGAGCGATAGGACGCTCCGCTGTCGTTACCTTGTCTATCTTGTGTACTAGGGTCATGGATTTGAAAGAAAAGCTCCAAAATCTGTCGATAGCTGACAACCTCATTATCGAACAGTATTTCGATACCTTCGGCATGATTACCATGATTGCGGTAAGTTGCATTGGCCACTTCACCACCAGTATAACCAACACGCGTTGTGGTGACGCCGGGATGCTTGCGAATAAGATCCTGCATGCCCCAGAAACAACCACCGGCTAATACTGCACGTTCATTTGCCATTACTAAATGTCCTCTACTTGATCTATATAGGCTTCATAGCCCTTGTTGCTCATCTCATCCAGGGGGATGAAGCGCAGTGAAGCTGAATTAATACAATAACGCAGACCGCCATGCTCTGTGGGCCCATCTGGAAACACATGCCCTAGATGACTATCACCATGCGTAGAGCGCACTTCAGTACGAACCATGCCGTGAGTTGTATCAGTAATTTCATTAACATTGACGGAGTCTATCGCTTTAGTAAAGCTTGGCCAGCCACATCCCGACTCATACTTGGCAGACGACGCAAACAAAGGCTCTCCAGAAACCACATCGACGTATATGCCAGGGGATGTGTTTTTCAATAGTTCGCCAGTTCCTGGACGCTCAGTACCACTTTCTTGGGTCACTCGGAACTGCTCTGGCGTCAGGGCAGAAATTGCATCCTGTGATTTTTGATATGTATTCATAATTTCCTCGTTGCCATTGAAGAGATGTACCTGTTGGGGTGTAAGAGACCTGCTCTTGGTATATTTAATTGCGAGTCAAAGAAAAAATGACTATTTCACGCCAAGGAGACCATAACCGTAAACTATTAGGGCCACTGTGTCTGTTATCCGACTTTGGCGGAAAGCAGAACTTAACACCCTTCTCTTTCCAAAAGCGAAAATGAATCTACTCATCGCGCCTGGTATTGCTGGTGACAGGACTCGCAAGGTGGATATAGCGCATCGTTGCCTGCGGCGGACAATGCCTCTTCATCTTTATTGTCTGTGGCTAGGATGACAAGTCTCGCCGCCTCTATCATCTGCTGGTTATAGGTTTTCCAGTCTGTCTCTGCAGCTGTTGCCACTTCGCCCTCCCCCGCTCCGCCAAACTGCAGCAAGTTTCCTGCAGCGATAACAGAGAGCGCGGCATTCCTAACTTCCTGCCACTGTACATCTGTCTCTAACTGGTAGGCACCCCATATCGTCGTCGTGGTCGGAGTGATTAATCCATTCATGATTTCTTTCACAGTTAATAAGGGCCGCTGTTCATCCGTCTGTGCGAGGCTCACGCTCAAACAGAGCAGGCTAAAAAGGCTGACTGCAACAATCGTAAACTTTTTATTCATCTTTCATCACTCCAATAAATATTTTGGTCGCCTAACAGTTTGTGCATCATTACATGAGCACGACCTTGCGTTAATGCGCTGTATCAACATCCCATGACACAAAAAAGCCGACTTTCGAGCCGGCTTTTTTGTAAAGCGCGAGTAGCTATTGAGCCTCTGCGGCTTCTTTCTCTTCTAATCTTGCCCCTGCCAATATTCCCGGCAGCGCGTAGTTGCCTTCGTGACAGGCGTACTCGTATATCCTGTCTTCTACGACATTCATAGGAAGCTCACCCTTCCATGCTGTTGCATAGACCTTCGGGTCCTCAACGGTAAATTGATACAAGAGAGTCTCGTCTGCTACACGTGTGAAACGCTCGGTAACCTTCGCGTCTGGCGATAAGAAGAAGTAATGGCGCAGCGCACCTCGAAAGCTCTGCTGCGGATGATAATTAGTTGTTTCAACTACCAAGGTGTCCCCTTCGTAATAGCCAATCGAATCGCCTAGCCACTTCGGAGTATCTAGATGCTCATCGCCGCGCATCCGAATGATGCGAGCATCATGGTTCATCTCTGCCATGATCATCACATAGTCTTCAGTCTGGACGATTTGGCTGTGGTTGTTGTATAAGACTGGCAACATCGGCGGACCACCGGAAGAGCCAAATCCCACTAAACAGCGTTCACCTAATGGACGCGCTTCAGGACCCGCAAACTCGCCAGGTCCAGATGCACGGGCTCCAAAAATAGCGCGCAGCGCTCCTTCCGCCCACGGTAGACGACCGTTCTCAGGCTCAACTAAAATCGAGGTACGAATCTCGCCGTTGATAGTGGCCATGCGCTCACCTGGATCCATCCAAAAAGTGTTATAGCCGCCAACATCGGGCTCGCCATCGCTTGGTGCCGTTGTAAGATCTTCGAGATAGCTGTCACCAGTCTGGCCGATTCTTGCTGCCTCTTCGGCTGTAATGGTGAGATTCCCATTGAACTGCTCGCCACGCTCTAGCATAGTTACAGTGGCAATGCTGTAGACACCTTGCAGATCTGGTGCGCCAAAGCTTGTGCGAGGTGCAACGTAATCCTGCGCAATGACAATCTGGCCCAAAGCCATGGCAACGCCACTTCCCAGAATTGCGCTCGCCAATTTCAATTTAATCATGTTCCTTGTTCCCCTATCTCACTTACACGGGCAGCGATTTACTGCTTGTTAAATTCTGCGTGAATTCTAACATTCGTACTCATTTACAGATACATAGGAGAGCGGTAGGAGGGAGATAGATCGGCCGAGACGAAATTGTAGGCGCGCCAAAGGGCCCTATCAGCAGGAATATCCATCAACATTTTACCAGCTATATGCTCTAATCAAGCAATCAGTCCACCGATACGAAAAGCGCTCTGGCGGACACCAGAATACCCGCGCAGCAAATGGCGCAACACTAGGGGCAATTCATGCAATTCCTAAAGCACTTCAACCTCGTCAAGAAGCTCACCGCTCTTGCAGTCTTCACCTCATTCATAGTTACCGCACAGGCCGATATCCTCGACGAAGTGGAGCACGGTTACGCAGACAATAACGGTGTGAAAATTCACTATGCGACCGTCGGTGAAGGACCGCTGGTAGTTATGATTCATGGCTTTCCTGACTTTTGGTATAGCTGGCGCCATCAGATGGAAGGACTGAAGGACAATTTCAAGGTGGTAGCGATAGATCAGCGGGGCTACAACCTAAGCGATCAGCCCCAAGAAGAGTCTGGCTACGCGATGCGTAATCTGATCGGCGATGTAGCCGCCGTAATTCGACACTTCGGCGAAGAAAAAGCCAATATTGTTGGCCACGACTGGGGCGGTATCGTCTCCTGGCAATTCGCCTTTGCACTGCCCGAGATGGTGGAAAATCTAGTCATACTGAACCTTCCTCACCCCAATGGCATGGCCAGAGAATTAGCGAACAACAAGGAACAGCAAGATAATAGCGGTTACGCTCGTATATTTATTGCCGGCAAACCGTCTGATCCCGATATCTTCTTTGGCCTCCCCATGAACCCACAGACCCTTTCCGGCTGGGTGACAGATCCGGCAGCAAAGGAGAAGTACGTAGAAGCATTCGGGCGCTCCAGCTTCGATGGCATGCTCGCTTACTACAAGCAGAATTATCCGCGCGGCGATAGCTCGAATGCCGCACCCAGTGCTCCAAGGTTAAATATGCCAGTGCTCATATTTCATGGTTTAGAGGATACTGCACTGCATTCCGATGGTCTGAACAACACGTGGGACTGGATAGACGCCGACACAACCATCGTTACTGCCCCTGGAGCTGTCTCTTATACACATCTCCGAGCCCACGAGACCGAGGCTGATCT
>CAJXQP010000207.1 GCA_913058275.1 uncultured Gammaproteobacteria bacterium
GACTAGAAGCCAACAACATCGACAATTTTCACGCCTGTGGAATTCGTTACCGTTACAATGGTTACGTTATAGACAACGACGTTAGCGAGATCGAACAGAACTGCTACACTACCGGTATAAGCGTCGCCTTCAAAGTTCGCGGTACGTTCTAATTGGTAATCTAGAAAAACGGCAACATAGAGTCAGCGAAAATTTTACACATCATTCTTCATTTTCTAATGCCGCTGCCATTTGCAGCCGGACTCTACAAGAAAGCCTGGCTGAAGAACTACGCCTTGATGCTCGCCGGGCTGCTGATCGACATAGATCATCTGCTGGCGAGCCCAATCTATGATGCCGAACGTTGCAGCATTGGCTTTCATCCCCTGCATACTCCCGTCCCCATCTTGCTGTATACACTACTGTTACTGCACCCTAAAACCCGAGCATTGGGTATAGGCCTTTGCTTGCATATTTTACTCGATGGGGTGGACTGCCTGCTCTAACTCCTTCTGGGCATGATTTAGCGCACCAGATTTACATCAAACTTGTCGTATTATCTGCTCTGGTTTCTAACGAGATGCTCATTGCATTCACGGCTGGATTAGCTCTGTGAGTAGAGGCAGAACTAATCAAATTTGCCCCTGTGTGCTAGCGGCGAGAAGACGAGGGATCAAACTGGAAACGGCCGAGCATAGAAAACGTTATCGAAGAGAGACAAGCAGGACTGGCGAGCTAGTCTGCCAACAAAGGAGGCACAGGGCAGTCGATGGTCGCGGCGATAGCTCTAAGCAGCTCAGTCTCTATCGCCTGAATTTTACCATCGGCAGTTATACAGCGGACACAGGCCTTGAGTAGCGCCGGCTTCTGCAGGGGTTTTAGATCGGCCAAATCATCCAAGGCATTGTTCAGAGTAGTAAAGTCGATCTTGCTGACAGCGATGAGTTGCAGCGACATTTTCAGCGCATCAGCGCCTGCGGCGAAAGTCTCCTCGCTTGATAGTCCCTCTTGAACAGTGGAATGCGTAAGAATAGAAAGCAATACTGATACAGAATTTTTACAACTCTTCAGGTTTTTCCTCCCAAAGTACGGCGCCTCATCTTTGCCGAACACAGCCTCTAGGCTATGCATGACTATTTTTTGCAGCGACCATTCCAGCAAACTCATTTTCTTATCTATCTCGACAAGTGTTTTGAAATTACCTCGAAACAATTGATACTGATTCTTTGACAGCTGACGCATGCTAGACAGCGCTATAGTAACCAGCGGTAGACGCTGCTGTGCTGCAATTTCCGATGCGGACTGATACAGCTTTTGCAATTCATCGAAGACACCAACGTCTGCACTTTTTTGCAACACTTCTAACTGCTTTCCCCGAACCGATTCATCTTTACTGAGCACCAGAAAATATACAATCGCACGCGCGCCTGAAGGCTCGCGCGCCGCCTCCAGAAACAACTGCGGAATTTTCTTCACTAAGGCGTCCGCGTAATCTAAATGTTTGCCGTCAGGATTTCCCACCTGGTTGATAACTGCATCTGCCAGTAAGACACCGGTGGCACCGGTTAGTATCGCCGTCGCCTTCTCCCGCCGACTCTGCTCAGAAGGCTTCTCCTTTTGCTCTTCAGCTTCGGTTGCTGCCAGCGCTGATCGATCCCATTCACTTTCTTCATAGTCACCCTTCCAGCGAGGCAGGATGGCAAGTATGCGATCGTTGAGGGGTGGATGAGTCGCGTAGAGACGACTTAGCGCGGAAACCTGCCCCTCTTCAAACAGGGCATGGCTTATTTCTGCACTCTTGGGGTTTTTAATATAGGAACGGTCTTGGTTACGCGCAATCTGCATCAGCGCCTGCCCTATGCCATCTGGATTGCGAGTAAACTGCACCGCCGAGGCATCGGCCAAGTATTCGCGTTGGCGACTTACAGCAGCTTTAATCAGGTTGCCGAAAAATGTACCGACAAAGCCCACTACAACCAATGCTAGACCCACAAATACGATTCCACCCGAATCCTTAGAGCGGCGACTATAGGCACCGCCTCTAAGCAGGTGATAGCCAATAATTCCTAGCACCATGATGCCGTGCAGCACGCCGATGAGGCGAATATTAATACGCATGTCGCCATGCAAAATATGGCTGAACTCATGAGCAATAACACCCTGCAACTGATCGCGACTTAGCGTATCGATAGTTCCTCGGGTAACGGCAACGATAGCGTCGCTGGGAGAGTATCCCGCCGCAAAAGCATTGATACCGCTCTCTTCCATCAGGTAGACAGGCGGAACTGGTGTTCCCGAGGCAATTGCCATTTCTTCAACTATATTGAGGACGCGCCTCTCCGCAGGATCAGCAGATCCAGACACTAACAGACGCCCATTCATCATCTCGGCGATACGGGCACCGCCACCTGAAAGCGAGCTAATCTTATAGAGGCTACCGAAAAGCACAATCGAACTTACAATGGCTCCAATAATTAGAAACATCATAGGGTCGAAATGAAAGCCGGTTGTGGCGGCCATGCTCGTCATGCCGGCGCCGCCAAAAGAGAAGGCCGCCATGACCAGAAGATTTGTAATAACGATAAGTGACAACACGGCCAGAGCGAAGAGGAAAATTAATTTTCCTGTATTGCGCTTAGCTGTATCCTGCGATTCGAAAAAGTTCATGGTGAGCGTCGCTAACCTATAAGTCAAAAATCATCTTGCTGTATAACAACAAAGGGATCCCGTTTGTTGTACTAAAAAGAGACTTTTGGCGCTTCTTGTATGGCTTCGCTATCTGCGAATTCGAGTAGGCTCGCGTCAGAACCATGTCCAAAGAATCCAGCCACAGCTACAGGGGGGAAAGACTGACGATAGGTATTGAAGGCCATGACTTGATCGTTAAAAGCCTGCCTAGAAAATGCTACTTTATTCTCGGTAGTGGTGAGCTCTTCACTCAGCTGCATCATGTTCTGATTTGCTTTCAGGTCTGGATAGGCTTCCATGACCACATTGAACTTAGTCATCGCACCGGCGAGCGCCCCCTCTTGACCCATGAGCTCTTGCATAGCAGCAGCGTTTCCTGGGTCGGCTGCAGCAGCAGCTAGACCATTGGCCGCCGAATTACGCGCAGCAATAACCGCCTCGAGCGTTCCGCTCTCGTGCTCCATGTAAGCTTTCGCCGTTTCCACTAAATTAGGTATCAGGTCATAGCGACGCTTTAACTGTACTTCGATCTGCGCGAACGCATTTTGGTAGCGATTCTTGAGGCTGACCAATTGGTTGTAAATACCAACAATGTAGAAGAACAGGGCAGCAACAATTACCAATGCCACTATCGTTGAAATCTCCATAATCTGGCTCCTTCTAAGGATGAATTTTGCGCCCGATTAAATGGGCTGCTTACCCTATTATTCCACTTATCGGCGCTCTTGTCCCCGTAGGATATGCCTAAGAGCAAATGGGTTTCTCAGATTCTGAATTATCTGCTAAGCTGCTAAAGATCGCTCACTACTAAGAAGAAAAAATTATGAGCACTGGAATCCTAGCCCTACTATCGCTTTTACCTATCATCTCCGTTGCCTTTTTCCTGGTGTTGCTACGTTGGCCTGCAAGCCGCGCTATGCCTATCGCCTATGTGGTCGCGGCCGCACTCGCTTTTTTCGTCTGGCAGGTGCCTGTAAATAAGGTTTTAGCTGCCAGTGCAAACGGCCTTTGGACAGCAGGTACGCTGATCTATATTATCTTTGGTGCCATCTTGCTGCTTAATACACTGCAGCAAAGCGGTGCCATTCGCGCCATCCGCCAGGGCTTCTCAGATATCACGCCCGACCGCCGCATCCAGGTCATTATCATCGCCTGGCTATTCGGCTCCTTTATCGAAGGATCAGCAGGCTTTGGAACACCCGCGGCAGTGGCTGTGCCGCTAATGGTAGGACTCGGTTTTCCTGCGATGGCAGCGGTTGTCGCCGGCATGATAATTCAGAGCACACCAGTATCATTCGGCGCGATGGGCACCCCCATTATGGTCGGCGTAAACACCGGACTCTCAGCCGACCCAGAGATGGCAGCCTATGCCGCCCAATTGGGGTTCGCTGAGTGGGATCAATTCCTCGCATTTATCGCCACGAAGATCGCCTTGCTCCACGCTATCGCCGGCACTTTTATTCCACTTCTAGTCGTGGGTGTCATGACCCGCTTCTTCGGCAAAAATAGATCTTTCGCAGAAGGCTTTAAGGTCTGGAAGTTTGCCTTATTTGCCGCTTTCGCTATGACCATTCCCTATCTCTTAGTAGCAACCTATTTCGGACCAGAGTTTCCATCACTTATTGGCGGTCTCGTAGGTTTGAGTGTAGTAGTCAGCGCAGCAAAGGCTGGCTTTCTGTTACCAAAGGAAGATGAAATATGGGACTTCGATGATAAAGAGAACTGGGACGAAGAGTGGACTGGCAGCATGCAGCTGGAAGTCGAAGATGAGAGCGTTCCAATTATGGGTATTGTCAGAGCCTGGTCGCCTTACTTATTCGTAGCCGGCCTATTGATAATTACTCGCCTACCCTATTTCGATTTAGAGCCAGTATTACGTGGGCCGAGCATCCTAACAACCTGGTCATGGAGTCAGATTTTCGGCAGCGACATTACCGCGTCTTTCCAGCCGCTGTGGTCTCCTGGCACAATATTCATCATCGTCTCGCTAATCACCATGCTCTTGCATAGCTTAAAGCCAGCGGAATATAAGATCGCGTTCGGCAAGTCTCTGAAAACACTCGTCCCTGCCTCCATGGCATTAGTGTTCACCGTTCCTATGGTTCAGGTTTTCATCAATTCCAGCGGCGGTGCCGCCGGTTACGAGCAGATGCCGCTGGTGCTCGCCGAGGGAGTTGCCAATCTTACTGGATCGGCATGGCCTTTCTTCTCTACCTTTATCGGTGGACTCGGCGCCTTCGTCGCAGGTAGCAACACCGTGAGCAATATGATGTTCTCGCTATTCCAGTTTGGTGTGGGCGAACGCATCATGGCCGACCCAACGTGGATCGTGGCCTTGCAGGCAGTAGGTGGAGCCTCTGGCAACATCATCTGTGTACACAACGTGGTTGCAGCCTCCGCTGTTGTAGGTCTGGTTGGCAAAGAAGGTGCGGTAATACGAAAGACCCTACTGCCATTCTTCTACTACGCGTTGCTGACTGGCGCTATTGGTTATGGAATCGTAAACATGGCCACCGGCATTCTAAACGCAGGCTTCATACTCGCCTCGCTGATTTTCGCAACGATGATCTTCTTCATCATCAAGTTCAATCGAAGCGACGCGACCTGACCATAGATCACTAGCCACGACTAGCCTATACTGACCGCTTCGATCATTAGCCGAATATCCATCAAGCGGTATTCGTTGTGCCCCTAAGTCATGCCTGAAGCCTCACAGAATAATTCCCGCTCTCTCATATTTGCCACTGCCGGTCATGTCGATCACGGCAAGACTTCATTAGTGGCCAATATCACTGGCACCAATACCGACACCCTCGCAGAAGAAAAGAGCCGTGGCCTAACCATCGTTCCGGGCTACGCCTATCACCACTTCTCCAGCGTCATCGATGGACAGGAATGCAACAACACACTCGGCTTCGTCGATGTACCGGGTCATATCGATTTCATCAACAATATGCTGGCCGGCGTGGGGGCAGTGGACGGTGCACTGCTAGTCATCGC
>CAJXQP010000208.1 GCA_913058275.1 uncultured Gammaproteobacteria bacterium
AAATAACGCTGCTAAATTTTTATATCAGCAGGCGAGCCGTATCTGTCTGACACGCTGCTTGGCCGTACGCCTAGTTCGTCTCTGATGTCTTTAGGGTTATGAGTGACTATCTGTTCAAACCCTTCAGAACATTTACATCAAGATAATCATTAAACTTAATTTTAGCCACTGCCTTTGCAAAGCTCTCCACAGCATGTCCACTGCCGTAAGCTTCCCCCGTTTTCCCAGTTAAACGCCCCAAATAATGTTCAGACAATTCATCGGAAATCTCCGCCGCCCGAAAGAAATCTTTCGTGTTATGTCGAAACGAGTGAAAGCTGGTCTTATCGGTTTTAATATCAATATTTTTTAAATAGCGCCCAAACCATTTGGAGAAGGTGCTGGAGTATGTTCCATCACCGGAGAGTAATGCATCAGGGAATAAGCGTTGGCTCTCATTTCCTTCCCGACGATTTCGAAATTCAATCAAACCTGCTGTAACCAAATCATCATGAATAGGAATGACTCGCTTCGATTGGTCTGTTTTTAATTTCTTATCGTCATGGTTCGTGTTTAGGTCTAATACCCACACCCCATTAGCCTGATAGACATCTTCCACATAGAGCTGAAAAATTTCCTGAAGCCGCATCCCAGTATAAAAGCCAATCAGCGGAACCCAGTACTTAGACGAGTCTATATATACATTTTCCCCTTTTTGGTAACTGCTACTTAAACTCTGGCAACCGGTATACAACGGTGAAGTAAAAAATTTACCTAACTGCACTCTACTAAAAGGATGCCTTTCATCACTTTTACTCTTGCCGCTAACTCGTTTAGTTCGTCCTTTGAAATGATTTTTACCTTGATAATCAAGCTCTGTAGCTGCCCAAGAATACAGCGTACTCACACATTGGATGTAATTATTGATTGAGGTTGTACCTAATAGCGGATCACCTGCTCGCCTTGCCGCCTCAGCGACCTCTATTACGGATAGATCGGGGTACTTTTTCTGAGCATTGGACGGTGTGCTTTGCAGAAGTTCTTTATAGTCTCTGACATCACTAGTTGCAGCTTGATCTAGACCACGGCGGCCGCCTTTAGCTAAATCGCCATCGCCCATAAAGGCTATAAAATGGTCTAGCTTGGCTTTCTGGCTACGGTAGTGTTTAACAGACCACCCGTTTTGATAGTCTGTTAAATATTTAGCCGCAGCAACTTGTAACGTAACTGCTTGGTTTTCACTTTGAACACCTGGAGAATCAGCGGACTCAAAATTAAATACTGGGTCCTCAAAATTCCCGTTAACAATCTTTTGAGCGTCCTCATACACCTGATCTAAACCAATGAGAATAGCTCTGCAAAACTGATTGTAGAGAGCTGAATGCTTATCAATAACCAATCCATTGATTTCAATCAAACGATCCGCGTCAGGCTCAACCGATTCATAGCGACTGTTCTTTAAATTAGCTTTTACTTCTTGCCTAAAAGTCCTTGCGTGAAACCCTTCCCATTCTTGTTGGCTTTCGGTTCGGTCTTTAAATTCTTCTAGGGCTTCTTTGGTTAAGGCTGTTATCTGTCGCTTATAAACATGGGCTGCCACTATTTCAACCTGCTGAGGCTTCAACAAGTCTAGGCCATTGGTGATTTCAGCAAAAAGTTTTTCTATGTCTGTTGCCATGGTAATTGCTAGTTTCTTGGCTAGGTGTTTGGAGGCTGTTCGTAACGACTTAGTAATTTCTTTACAGCCTAGTAGTGGCTGCAAGTCTTTGGGACAAACCTTTCTAAAATAGTATATGCCATCACGGCAAATTAAATAGGGAGAGGAGTTCAAAATGGATCACCGAATGTAGCAAAAAGTGGATTTTTGGCACTATCAGTCGATGCAAATCAGAGATAACTAACTGAATTTGTTAGTCTTTTTATAAGTTTGGCGGAAGAGGCAGGAGTCGAACCCACCAAGCCTGTCATTAACAGACTTCACCGGGTTTGAAGTCCGGGCACCCCACCGGGGATGATACTCTTCCACCTACGAGTTTATCATAATCAGGATTGGAGTCACCCTCCACGGGCACTCACTGAGTATCGTTCAGATTCCAATCGTATTTGAGATGGCGAATGCGAATATCATCAACGCGAAGTTGATTTACAGTAGCCATATCTACGTTTAGCTCAGCAGCATACCCAGCCAAAAACTCGGCAACTGAATCGACTCCGCCCCAGCCCTTCTCGAAATCTTCTTCATACCAATCGAAAATGCTAGAAACATACAGGCGGCCATTGTCGAAATAGTTACGACTCCTGTCGCTTAAGAATTTTACGGTACTGTCCTCCAGCTGCATCTCCAACTTCTCACCGAGGAAGGCCTCAGCACGAAGTGCCGGACAACCTATCGCTGCGCAATTTACTGCAAAGTGAATCCTAGGCTCGTTATAGCGACCCCAACCACGAATCATTTCATGTTCGATCTCATCAAGAGTGACAGGCTCACCGAATAGATTAGCGAATTCCTGATTCCAGGCAGAGGATAAGAAGAAACCGATATCCCTGATGGTATCGATATCGGGGTATTCTTCCAGGATCACGTCGACGGTGCTGGCATTGTAAACGTTGATCAGGAAGGCTAGCTGAGCGGCGATCGACCAGCTCTCGAAAGTGCTGCGCGGCACCTGTGCGGCGTCAGCTAGATAGGCCTTCAGCACTACTCTGTCTACTGCCATTCCCGAATAATCAAGCTGTGTGGCGATACCGCCATCGATAACTATTACATGCTCTTTCAGCAGGCTGTCCCACGCAGAGTGATTGAAATCCGCCTGAGCGTGGACAGGAAGCAGCAAAAGCAGGCAGGCGAGTATTTTAAGCAGGTGATGCAAGTTAATTTCCTTGTCTGTGTGTGATGACTTTCTCATTCTCCAGCGAAAGTGCTGGAAGCATCACATTCATTGGGCTGGAGGCTATCATGGCCTGACAAAATGAAGTATGCTCCAAGCATCTTTGACACGCTGCTTCCCCTTATTCAACACAATGAAACAGCAGTTTGAGCTGGGCTGATAAAGAATAATTTCCTTCGGTCTATATAACAAGAAAGGCTTTAGCCGAATCTATTTCAAAATAATTAACTCTTTGGCATTTCGGCATTAGAAGATCGAATTGATCCGCATCAAGAGATTGGAGAATCACCATGAAGCACGCTGAAATCACCGGATGGGGAAAATGTGTACCACCTGCGGTGCTCAGTAATGATGATCTTGCCACTTTCATCGACACCTCCGACGAGTGGATCGCCTCCAGAACCGGCATCCGCGAGCGTCGTATCTGCCATACAAACTTCTCAGACATGGCGATCGTGGCAGCTAGGCATGCCCTGGCTGCGGCCGACATGGATCCTATGGAGCTGGATCTCATCCTGCTCGGCAGCCTTACTAACGACAGTCTCTGTCCTAATACTGCATCAATAGTTCAAGATGCCATTGGCGCTCGCAACGCGGCATCGATTGATATTAACTCTGCCTGCACCGGTTTCCTCTATGGCCTGCACATCGGCACGAATCTCATCCGCACTGCCGCGCACAAGAAAGTCTTGGTCATCGGTGGTGAATTCATATCGCATTACATGAACTGGGCCCAAAGAGATGTCGCTGTATTGTTTGGAGATGCATGTGGCGCCGTAGTGATAGAAGCTACCGATAAAGAAGTCGGTCTGTTGGCAGCCAAGATTGGTTGTGAGGCCGATGCCAAGTACGCCATCCAGATCACCAACCTCGGCTCGGCTTATAGCCGGCTCAGCGACGAATTCTTGTATGTAGGATGGAATTTCGAAGGACAAGAAGTATTCAGGCGTGCTGTAAAGGCAATGGCTCAAGCCTGCCTAAGCGTTCTTGAAGAGACCGGCGTGAGTCTCGATGAGGTAAACCTTGTCGTACCTCATCAGGCAAATAAGCGAATCCTTGATGCCCTCGCGAAACGTGTAGGCATCCCTACTGACAAAGTGTTCACCAATGTTCACAAATACGGTAATACTTCTGCAGGTACCATTCCAGTTGCACTCACCGAGGCATTGGAAGAAGACAGAATTAAACCCGGAGACTATGTGCTGTCTGCCACCTTCGGTGCCGGCCTTACTTGGGGAGCTGCACTCATTCGCTGGGGAAACCGCACAACGCCGCTGACAATCAGCGATGCTGTAATGCCACCTTGCGACCAGACCGCATTGGAAATCCTCGCACCTCAGATAAAGCGCTACATAGAGCATGCCGCGAAGTCTGCTTCCGACTGATTGCCTGTATAATTAGCCAGACTAAGCGACTAATCTAGGCCTAACCAACTCAGGCCCCTCTTTCTATACGAATGGAATCTATTGTGACTCTGTCTTTTCTCATCTGGAGTACTCTAATCGCATCCCTAGTCGCCTTCTGGTGGGGTGGTGACAAGGTCAAAGCCGTTGCCATGACCCACGTGTACAAGCTTTGCAAAGAACAGAACCTACAACTGCTGGATCAGACTATGGTCTTGAAGGGGGTCTGGCCGGTGCGGGACAACGAAGGCTTAATGAGACTGAGAAGACGCTATAGCTTCGAGTTCACATCAACCGGAGAGGCACGATCTCAGGGCACCGCGGAGCTACACGGCATGCGCTTGCACAAGCTACATCTCGATCCCCATATGCTGCCCGAAGACCACGACAAATTTCTACACTAACTTTCAGTTAGAGCACCTAAGCATCGATCGACTTGCTAAGCGCAGGATAAAAGAGCAGCAGTGCATCGGCTCGGGCCGCCACATAGATAATCATAGCCCACCACAGCCCGTTCACCCCAAATCTATCCATCAGTATCCACCATGCAGCTAAGAAAACTGCGATGGACAGAATGGCCGCATTGCGCATCTGACGCGTAAACGAAGCACCGATAAAAATACCATCCAACTGGAAGGCGGCAAAAGAAAAGAAGATGTAAATCGCCGCAAGGAATAACGACCCCTGCGCCGCTGCCTGAACGGGCTCGATGTCGGTAAGCACAGCCACAACCGAGTCGCCAAATAGAAGAAGCAGCAGTGCCAATACTGCCGCTGTTACTAGGGCAAGAATACTCGAGCGCTTCACTGCGATATCGAATGAGTCTCTACGCTTCGCACCCAAAGAAGACCCAACCAGAGATTCGACGACGAACGCATAGCCGTCGAGAAAGAAGGCGGCGAAAGAGATCAGCTGTAACAAGATATGGTTTGCAGCAAGCACTATATCGCCAAACTGCGCACTTTGATTAATGAAGAAGCCGAAGGAGAAGACCAGCAACAGCGTGCGAATCATGATATCTCTATTCGCTGCCAGCATCTTTTTGAGTGCGGCGCCATCTAACAGGCGAGATCGTGGCCAGAATTCGCTACCGCGTTCGCGACGAGAATTTAACTCCCGCATGATAAGCCAGACCGCGAATATCACAGTTGACCATTCGGCGATGATAGTGCCCAGCGCGATACCCTCAACTCCCCAATCAAGCACCCCCGCAAAATAGATATCGAGACTAATGTTGAGCCCGTTAAGGAACAGCTGCACTAGCAGTAGTTGCCGACTATTACCCAAGCCGATCAATACCCCCATTAGGGCAAATGTAGCCAGGGTGGCAGGTGCCCCCCATATGCGAATATTGAAGTACTGCGCAGCTGTCTCTTATACA
>CAJXQP010000209.1 GCA_913058275.1 uncultured Gammaproteobacteria bacterium
CGAGATCAGCCTCGGTCTCGTGGGCTCGGAGATGTGTATAAGAGACAGAAGTAAGAGTAAGTAGAACGTCAAACTTTCCATAGTAATCCGATGTCTACTTCTTGGTATCACGTAGCGACAATGAGCGAAGACTCGAGACTTCTTCTTCCGCCTCAAAGAGCGCTTTAGTCAATCTGCGGATTTCAACTCGCGACTTTAGATTCCTAAACAGGCCTAACCCAAGGAGCAGTCCCAATAACCCACCCGATACAAACGCGCCTATAATCCAGACCGATACCGGCAACGGCTGGAGCTGCCACGAACCTATACCTATGGTTACGGGGATTGAATTGTAATAGGTAAATGTGACGCTAGCTGCAAATACAAGCAGTAGGAAAAAACCGGAAAGCAATTCAGTAAGCTGGCGCATCAAAAATATCATCCAAGCTTGAAGCTATGTTTTGAGCTCGCAATAGTATCGAACTCGCAGTAATCACTAGTTTTCGACTAGTACAAACGAAAACGGCATAACCTCAATGGCTATGCCGCGTAATATGCAAAAGCCGTGGGTTTGAGTCTAACTGTGCTGTTCTACCAACATGCTGGTATTAACACGATCTCGTAGTTCCTTACCCGGTTTGAAATGAGGAACGTACTTCCCGCTCAACGCAACCGGTGTACCGGTCTTAGGATTTCGCCCTATACGTGGAACGCGATAGTGCAACGAGAAACTACCAAAACCTCGAATTTCTATTCTTTCGCCTTCAGATAGCACCTGAGACATGTATTCAATAACTGCCTTTACCGCCAGCTCTACGTCTTTCGAAGAAAGTTGCGTTTGTTTTGCAGCAATGCGATCTATGAGTTCAGATTTAGTCATAATTCTTCCCTGTCCCCTGTCTTAATACGAATGACGTCTCGTATGGCGGTTTTGCTTTCAGGTATCCCAGCGTAACACAAACATCTACTCAGTTTGAATCAGAAAATGACGCAAAGTACTGATAAATCTAGAAAGTTCTCCTGTATCGAGACCAAAAAAATGCTGGTCTCGATACAGGAAGAAACAGTCATTTCTAGCTTTTATCCATCTCAGCCTTGATCAGATCACCGATAGTACCCGGCGAAACATCTGCGACTTCAGTCTTGTGGTCTTTAATCGCGCTCTTCTCGTCATCGATCTCAATCGCCTTAACCGAGAGGCTAAGCATACGATTCTTGCGATCAACGCTAACGATCTTAACTTCGATCTCGGAACCTTCTGTCAATACAGTACGCGCATCTTCCACTTTATCGCGGCTGATCTCAGAGGAGCGCAACATACCTTCAACGCCCTCTTTCAACGTGATGATCGCAGATTTCGCTTCTACTGATGTAACGGTTCCCTTCACTATGCTGCCTTTCTCAAATTCGCCAGCGTAGTTCATGAAAGGATCGTCTTCTAATTGCTTCACACCTAAGGAGATGCGCTCTCGCTCTGGGTCGATAGACAGGATAACAGTCTCGATCTCGTCGCCTTTCTTGAATTCGCGTACAGCTTCTTCGCCAGGCTCATCCCAAGAAATATCTGAAAGATGCACTAGACCATCAATGTTTCCATCCAGACCGATGAAGATACCAAAGTCGGTAATCGATTTAATGTTGCCAGATATCTTGTCGCCTTTCTGGAAGTTCTCAGCAAAACCGTCCCAAGGATTCTGGAAGCATTGCTTGATACCAAGTGAGATACGACGACGTTCTTCGTCAATATCCAAGACCATAACATCGACTTCATCACCAAGATTAACAACCTTAGAAGGGTGGATGTTCTTGTTAGTCCAATCCATTTCAGACACGTGTACCAGACCTTCAACACCCTCTTCCAGCTCGGCGAAACAACCGTAGTCTGTAAGATTAGTAACAATGGCCTTGACCTGAGTCTTCTCAGGATAGCGCGCCTTAATAGCAACCCATGGATCTTCACCCAGTTGCTTAAGGCCAAGAGAAACGCGATTACGGTCTCTATCGTACTTCAATACTTTAACGTCGATCTCGTCACCAACATTCACGATCTCGTTTGGATGCTTGATACGCTTCCAAGACATATCCGTAATGTGCAACAGGCCATCAACACCACCCAGATCAACGAAGGCACCGTAGTCAGTAAGGTTCTTAACGATACCCTTGACGGACATACCTTCTTGTAGCTTCTCGAGAAGAGCATCTCTTTCTTCCGTGCTCACAGACTCAAGAACCGCACGCCTGGATACCACGACGTTGTTGCGCTTACGATCAAGCTTTATCAGTCTAAATTCGAGTAACTGACCTTCCAGGTGCAGCGTATCTCTTACTGGTCGAACATCGACCAAGGATCCTGGCAGGAAGGCTCTTATATTGTTCAAATCGACAGTAAAACCGCCTTTCACCTTACCGTTGATAATACCGGTAACGATGTCGTTCTTCTCGTGTGCAGCCTCAAGCTCCATCCATGATTCAGCACGCTTGGCTTTTTCACGGGATAATTTAGTGGCACCGGTACCGTCTTCTACGGTCTCAAGCGCGACTTTAACTTCGTTGCCTATTTCTAGAGAGAAGTTACCTTGCTCATCGAGGAATTCAATGCGAGGAATAACGCCTTCAGATTTGAGGCCGGCGTGGACTGTTACCCAGTCCGAATCTATATCTATAACAGTGCCGGTTACTATGGCGCCTGGATTCATGTCTATTTCGGTTAGGGATTGTTCGAATAGTTCTGCAAAATTTTCGCTCATTGATATTTCCAATAATTTTAATAAGTTACAATACACAACTAATGTAAATCGTAACTCGCCGTGTTCCAGTTTCACGGGGTGATTAAGTTAAATTCCAAGGCTGCCAATTCTGGGGATGCAGCCTTGAAAAAGTTTCTAGCACTTCCTAATACGTTTTTTGCTATACCGCCGCGTAGTGCTCTAGGACCTGATTAACTACCTGATCGATAGTCAAATCCGTTGTATCTATAACGATGGCATCTTCAGCGGGCTTGAGTGGAGAGGCGGCGCGTTCACTGTCGCGTCGGTCTCGCTCAATTAGGTCTCGCAAAAGGGCGGGAAGAATAGCACCAATACCCTTACCTATCAACTGCTTATATCGCCTCTGCGCGCGCTCTTCTGCACTGGCAGTAAGGTAAATTTTGAGTGTGGCGTCAGGGAATACAACGGTTCCCATGTCCCTGCCGTCTGCAACCAGTCCAGGCGCTTCTCGAAAAGCCAATTGACGCTGAAACAGCGCCTCTCTTGCCGCCTCGATCGCCCCAACTTTTGATGCCATGTCGCTCCCTAGATCGGTCCGAATAGCGAGGCTAACATCCTCGCCATCTAGCCAGACGCTGCCCCCACCGCTTATTCCGAACTGTATATCTAGGCCTCTAGCGAGATTTGCCACCGCTGATAGATCTGCCAGATCAATGCCATGACGATCACAAGCAATACCTAAAACACGGTAAAGCGCGCCGCTATCGAGCAAGGAAAAGCCAAGAGATTCGGCTACACGAGAGGCTATTGTTCCCTTGCCGGAGCCCGAAGGCCCATCGATTGCTATAACGGGAGCTTTATTCATCAAAGACTCTTTAGCTAGCTTGTTTCTGTTAACTTCAAGGCAGATACCCGCATACCAACTTCTGTGGCGAGTTCTACGAAATTCGGGAATGAGGTGGCAACGTTCGCACAGTTCGCTATATCGATAGGCGCCTCTGACCGCAAACCTGCTACAGTAAAGGCCATAGCGATTCTATGGTCGCCGAAGCTGTCTACGGCCCCGCCTCCCATTTTGCCACCGGTAATCTTAATACCATCGTCGAAAGCTTCCACGGTAACACCTAGTTTCGCTAAGCCCTGCGCCATCGCATCGAGTCGATCGCTTTCTTTCACGCGCAGCTCCTCAGCGCCACGCAGCAGCGTTTCCCCTTCGGCACAAGCGGCAGCAACAAATAGCACTGGAAATTCGTCTATCGCGAGAGGTATTTGAGCCGCACTAATAACAATGCCCTTAAGCGGTTGGTAGCGAACACGTAAGTCGGCAACCGGTTCGCCGCCGGCTAGCCTCTCATTGCTACTTTCGATGTTCGCACCCATATCCCGTAATAGATTTATAATGCCAATACGCGTCGGATTCACGCCGACATGTTGAAGTGTAAGGTCTGAATCTGGCGTTATAGCCGCCGCGACCAAAAAGAACGCCGCAGAAGATATATCAGCCGGTACATCAATCTGAGTTGCCTGTAAATCTGCGCCGCCGACGACCGCAGCGGCGCCTTCTTGTGCATCGACCACAACCTCATAACCGAAGCCTTGCAACATGCGCTCCGTATGATCACGGCAGGGAGCCGGCTCTAGAAGCTTCGTCTCGCCCTCGGCATACAATCCCGCGAGTAACAGGCAAGACTTTACCTGTGCGCTAGCAATTGGCATTTCGTAAGTTATGCCCTTTAATTTCGATCCGCGAATGGTTAGGGGCGGAGTACCTGAATCTCCCGTATCAATTCTTGCGCCCATAGACCGAAGCGGCTGGGCAACTCGATTCATCGGTCGCTCCATGAGCGACTCATCGCCTGTTAGCTCGCTATCAAAAGATTGCGCTGCAAGAAGTCCAGCCAAAAGGCGCATCGCCGTGCCTGAATTCCCCATGTACAGAGGTCTGCGCGGCGCCTGCAGGCCATTCTTGCCGACACCATAGATTGTAAGCTCGCCATTCTCCGGCCCAACAATGGTTACGCCCATCTCACGAAACGCAGCGACAGTGTTAAGCGCGTCTTCACCTTCGAGGAACCCAGTGACACGCGTTATGCCATTGGCAATCGAAGCTAAAATTATGGACCGATGAGAGATTGATTTATCCCCCGCCACACGAATAGTACCTGCGACCTGCCCGCCAGGCTGAACACTAAAACTGAGCTGATTACTTGTCATTTCTTCTTGCTTCTTTGGCTTAAAATGCTGGCTGATGAAATTTTCCCTGGTTTGTTTCGCGGCACCAAATGATTCTTCTAATTTTCCATGCTCTTTATTCTGTATCGCCTTCTTGAAATCTAAAAGGCTTTGTATATAGTCATCAAGCATTTTCTCGACAGCCGCGGAATTCGCAACAAATATATCGGACCACATTTTAGCATCGCTGGACGCAAGGCGGCTAAAGTCTGCAAACCCTCCTGCAGCGTAGCGAAATATATCTTCACTCTGCTCTTGCTTGACAAGCACATCTACGATTGCATACGCGAGTAAATGAGGAAGATGACTAGTCGCCGCGAGCACCTCATCATGCCTTGTTCGCGTCATTCCTAGAACGTTTGCGCCTAGCTCTCTCCACAAGGCATTAATAATGGCAACGGAGTCTGTAGAATTTCCTGCGTGTGGGGTTAGAATTACATTTCGTTGATCGAACAGGTCTTCTACCGAGGCTGAATAACCACTCTGTTCAGAACCAGCTATAGGATGAGCCGGCACAAAGTTTGCGAGAGCCTCCTCAGAGAACTGCTGACTTGAAGTGAAAATATGCGACTTGACGCTTGCAACATCCGTTATTAGAGCGGATGGCGCCATAGACTTAAGTACTTCGGGTAAAAGCTCACACACAGTCAATGGTGGTACAGCAAGAATTATAATATCTGCCAGCGGACATAGAGCAGCCAACTCGCCACTGTGAGAAACGACACC
>CAJXQP010000210.1 GCA_913058275.1 uncultured Gammaproteobacteria bacterium
GCGGGCGGTCCTACTCCTTGGGGAACTTGGTTGTCCTGCGAAGAATTTGCAGACGGACAGGTTTACGAATGCGATCCGATGGGTAGTAATTCATCTCAGCTGCGATCTGCCCTCGGAACATTTCGTCACGAAGCTGTTGCGGTTGATAGCGAAAATCAATGTCTGTATCTGACAGAGGATCTTCGCGATGGTGCCTTCTACAGATTTAGGCCTGACCGTCCTCTGCCTGACTTAAGCAGCGGACAGTTGGAAATTGCTTCTGTAGTGGAAAACAATGGTAAATCGTTTATCGAGTGGATAGCAGTACCGGATCCTCTGGCGAAAGTTGAGGCAACACGGTTGCAAGTTCCTTCCTATACCATTTTCAGAGGTGGCGAGGGCATTGCGATGTATGAGGGCAGAGCTTACTTCACTACGAAACATGACAACCGAGTCTGGGTTTATCACACCAACACTCAAGAGCTTGAAGTGTTATACGATGTTGAGACCAGTGATAACCCGATCCTGACAGGCGTAGACAACGTAGTTATTACCCCTACAGGTGACGTTCTCATTGCCGAGGATGGGGGTGATATGCAGATTGTGGTCTTGACTGACGAAGGCAGTGTCGCACCACTATTGCAGGTGATTGGTCATGATCGATCGGAGATAACAGGTCCTGCGTTCGATCCTAGCTATCAGCGACTTTATTTCAGTTCTCAGCGCGGATCATTGGGGAAAAGCAGCGGTGGGATTACTTACGAAGTTAGTCGCACCGACTTAGTTTAGGTCGACAGGACAAACAAAAAAATCCGCCGTGTATTCACTCTACAGTGAACAGCTTCGGCGGATTCTTCCAAACTAACTGCAATCAGATTGCAGCCTCATTTTTAGTCTTGTGCAAGCGATGTGGTTACCACAGGGCCCATGCCAAAGATTTGAACCACAACTTCCTCGTCCTTCGCCATGTCATAGTGGTGACCATTCGGTGGCTCATAGATGAAAGTGCCGGGTCCGACCGCCGTCATAGCGTTTGGATTGTAGGTATCGGACTCGGGTCCAGTATGTACATACCAAGTGCCACTCAGAACGTTAATGTAGCGCGCCTGATTGTGATAGTGAGGTCGGCTGCCGCGTCCTGGAGGCCAGGTGATCTGAATAACATAGATGCCAGATTTACTCGGGTCGCCGTAGATGACAGTAGTAATGCTGCCATCCTCAGGCTGCAACTGATCGGGTGTCGCAATCATGAAGTCATGTTCATCAGGCTCGACTACCTGAGCTGATAGAGTCTGAATGGAGATGATTAGCCCGGTGAACAGTATGCTACCCAGGGTTAGTATTCTTTTGAATGTCATTATTATTTTCCTCGTAACTAAAAAATGGGATGCCTAGCAATTTCCCTTCGAGTGTCGGTACCCTGATTAAACCAATAGGTTAAACCCATAGGCCGAATAGAAAAGATAACAGGTTTTGGCCGTCAGGCCACATTTATTCAGGATCAATAGGCAGCTTTGCACCGCGGGCACGCTGCTCGCATGAGGTCGATGGCTGCTCAACGGGGCTTTGAGCGAATCGCAGAATAGAGGCCGTATACACTAAATTGGATATTTGCTACGCTCAAACAAAGTCAGACCTACAGCCCTGCATGCTGTCCAGCATGATTCAGTGGAGCAACAATGAAGAAGAAAAATCTAAACGCTGGTCAAAACAATAGTAAGAGCGATCTGCTAGAGAAAAGTCCCTCGAATCCTTCGCGCCGTAACCTATTAAAGGGAGCGGGTCTGGTTGGCGCGGCTGCGGTAAGTGCAATCGCAACTAGCCATGTAATCGCTGCCGATTCGGCAAATACGAATAGCAATTCAAAGAGTATCGCCCCGCGCGAGGCGCTAGAAGCATTGACTGCTGAGGAGGCAGAAACTCTTGCGGCGATCTGCGACTGTTTGATTCCCTCTGACGAACATGGCCCGGGCGCGCGAGAAGCGCGAGCGGTTCACTACATCGATAAATCCCTCGCGAGTCATAACAGCGGGTCGCGACACAATTATAGTATTGGCCTGAATGCCATCAATGAATTCGCACGCAAGACCCGAGGTAAAAGTTTTCCCGAGTTGTTACTCGATCAACAGAATTCGATTCTGCTTGCTGTGCAGACAAATAAGATTTCGGGTTTTATTCCCAATGGCAGTGGCTTCTTCAATATGCTTCGAAGCCATACGATCGACGGTACATTTTGTGATCCATATTACGGAGGAAATCAAGAATTCGTCGGCTGGGGTATGTTGCGTTATCCAGGTATTCGCCTTGGTGCGAGTGAGGCGGATGTGTCTGCAGGAGCAAGCCTGCCCCCGAATCATCAATCAGCCTATGACCATAGCACCTACACAAAACTAGCCGACAATTCCTTGCTGGACACCTCCTCAGGAGATGGTTATGCCTAAGCGACTAGCTAAGACAGATGTTGTAATCGTAGGCATGGGAGCCGCCGGCGGCGTTGCAGCTCTACCGCTGACCAACGCTGGGCTGAAAGTGATAGGCCTCGAGGCGGGGGGTTGGTTAAGCCCCCGCGACTTCGCGCCGGATGAACTACGTAATGGATCGCGCAACTGGCCGCAGTCGGTGCAGAAGGCGGCGAGTGAGGCACCTACGGTTCGTGCAACATCGAGTGATACTGCCATCCAAGGCGGTCACCCGATGATGAATGCGGTAGGTGGTACGACCATGCATTACTGGGCGCAAAGTTGGCGCTTGAATCCTTGGGACTTCAAGGTGGTCAGCGAGACCGAGAAACGCTATGGGGAAAATCGCATTCCTGAAGATTCTACCGTCGAAGACTGGCCCTTCGGTTACGAGGAGCTAGAGCCTTACTACGACAAGATCGAATACACAGTCGGCATTTCTGGGCAGGCAGGCAATGTGCAGGGCAAGAAGAACACGGCCGGAAATATTTTCGAAGGGGAGCGCAAGCGCGAGTATCCAATGAAGCCGCTGCGTAGTTCGCCTTTTACAGATCTAATGGGTAACGCTGCGCAAAGCTTGGGTTGGAATCCATTTCAGGGTCCGGCGGCTATCACCACGGAACTCTTCGATGGTCGGCCGCCTTGCCAGTATCACGGTTTCTGTAATAAGGGTGGTTGCCATGTGAAGGCAAAGAGCTCCACGGCATTCACTGTGATTCCCAAAGCAGTGGATACGGGTAATCTCGAGGTAGTGACTTTCGCCCGCGTTATACAAATCGTTACGGATGATAGTGGCCTTGTAACCGGGGTCGACTACATCAAAGGAAGCGAGACATTCTTTCAGCCTGCGGATGTTGTGTTGCTCGCCAGCTATGCTTACGAAAACGTGCGGCTGCTGCAGCTTTCCAAGTCCAGAGCGTTCCCGAACGGTCTTGCCAACAATGCAGGGCAGGTGGGGCAGCACTATATGACTCACCATCAGGGCGCCCCGGTCACTGCACTCTTCGATAGAGACCTGCACAATTGGTATGGCCTCCCGGCTCAGGGTGTTGCTATCGATGAATGGGCAGATGACAATTTTGACCACGGCGATTTGGATTTCATCGGCGGTGCGAACCTGTGGGTGCACACCGATAGGAAACCGATGAGCGCGGCGAAGATGTTTACCTTCGGCGAGACAAGGAATTGGGGCTCTGACTGGAAGGCATTTATCATGAAGAATGCCGACAGAACGAACTCTTCCTATATACAGAAAACGACACTTCCCTACGTGGGCAATTACCTGGACCTCGACCCAGTCGTGAAGGATCCGCTGGGCTTCCCCGTAACACGCATCACTGCTCGTTATCGTGATAACGAAAAGCGTATAGCCGCTTTTTCCCAAGAAAAAATGGAGCAGTGGTATCTAGAAGCAGGCGCCATCAAGATTGTGAAGTATGGCTTGGGAAATATTATGGGCGCGACCACGCACGCCTATGGCGGAACACGCATGGGGTTGAACAGTGCTTCCAATGTGGTCGACGAGTGGGGCTTTTCCCATGAGGTGCCAAACCTCGGCGTTCTAGGTGCATCGGTTATGGGTAGTAGTGGTTCGCGTAACCCTACACTTACGGTACAGGCGCTTTCCTGGCGTACCGCAGAGCATCTAGTGAACAACTGGCGTTCGATCGTTGGGTAACGGGTGACAATCGGATTGAAACAAGAGAAGCAAACTCTGAGCGCTATCAAAGTAAGGATGTTTGATGAGCGCTAGCCACGGAAAAATACCCATTCTTGATGCGATGCGATTTGTTGCCTCGTTGACTGTGATGCTGGTTCACTACGAACTCATCATGGGGCATTTTGTTCTGTATGGCACAGCGTCGACCAGCGCGTTGTCCTGGTTCTTCGTGCTCAGTGGTTTTATTCTCTCCTATACCTATCCCACCCTGCAGGGTTCAGCGCCCTATAAGCGCTACTATTTGCACAGGATAATACGCATATTTCCAGTCTACTGGCTTGCTGTTATCGTTTCATCCTTGTTCGTTTCCATCGCCTATTTAAATTTTGGTGAGGCTTTTTTTGCCGAAGTAAACCGACCGTTTGTGTTGAGATATGATTTGCCTGAGCCGTTGGATTTTTCCTTCTGGACGATGGCCACCTTCCGTCACCTCACTTTTACTCAATCCCTCAGTAGTATCGAAACGCTAAACCTAGTATTTAACGGTCCCCTGTGGTCGCTCGTGTTGGAAATGTATTTCTATCTCTGCTTCCCTTTGTTGCTAATCCTGCTTCGAAAAATTAATACTAAGATTCGAGTTGCCTTCGCGTTCGTTGGATTTTACTTGCTGCAGTTTCTATTGATTCAAATAAATTTACCGGATGCAGAGCAGTACAGCTTGTTGAATTTAAATATACCTGTTTATACGAATCCTCTCATTCGGGGTATCGAATTTATTCTCGGTATGCTCGTGTACAAGGCATTCGTTCTTTATCCGCATAGAGACAATATTGAGGATAAACAAACAAGGTGGATTGCAGTATCCATCGCCGTAGTCGGTTACGTCGCGTCGGTCTATCTGGCACACAACTATGCGCCGTATCAATACAGTATGTATTTCGCAACAGTGCCGTCGGTATGTTTTCTGGTCTTCGCGCTAAGCAGAATGAACTGGCACGCGAATGCTGGCGCTACTCGCGTGTGCGTCTTGTTGGGTGGTCTGAGTTATATACTCTACTGTTTTCACTGGCCTCTAATGGAAATGTTGCAGCTCTTCAATGTCTTGCCCGATTCACTGCCGTTTCCAATTAACCTAGCTCTGGTTGTGGCTATTGTCGTGGGCGTGTCCTACTTCGTCTATCGAGTTATAGAGACACCTATCCGCAAGGCTTTATATCGAAGCTTCGAGATTCCAAAATAACTGGCCTGACTTGAGGAGGCGCAACGTCAACCCATGAGCGCGGTAAATCAAAATAGTACCCCGCCCCCCTCTGCCTGAAAATGGTCAAGAGCAAGCACAGGCGTTGTATGGCTTGCTTGTGCAATTGGATGAGTCGCAGTGGTGGAGCGCCGATAAGCTAGCGGCAGCGCAGTTGTAGCAGCTCAAGAGACTAATTGTCTATGCTGTTTCCCATTCCCCGTTCTACCGACAGCATCTAACCGCTGTCTCTTATACACATCTGACGCTGCCG
>CAJXQP010000211.1 GCA_913058275.1 uncultured Gammaproteobacteria bacterium
TACGAGATCAGCCTCGGTCTCGTGGGCTCGGAGATGTGTATAAGAGACAGTATTGTAACAGTGTGTAATTTTTACCGGACAGTCACTAACAAACCCCGTATTTCGGGCCTTTGCGGGAGGAAGGAGCCTGCGGACTTGTTGCTTTTTGCGGCAAAAACTAATAGCATCAATGGTAGCTAAAATAGTGATAAATAGGCATGCAGATTGTAAAGATTTGGCATGCGCCCAATTACAACAAAAAACGGAGCAATGTCAGTGAATTCTAAACTAACACGCAGACGTTTTATCAAGGGAGTTATCTTCTCAGGTGCCGCCGCTACAACTGGCACGGGAATTTACCTCGCAGCGAATGCCCAATCTGGACAATCTTCTGCTGAACGCTTGATAACACTCAACGTTAACGGTCGAGAACGGCGCGTTGATGTACTTCCAACTGAAACGCTAGCCAACACCCTGCGTTACAAGCTCAATATGACCGGCACCAAGATCGGTTGTAACCGCGGCGAATGCGGGGCTTGTACAGTATTGATCAACGGCGTCCCAAATTACGCATGCTCAGTGCTAACTCAAAATGTGAAAGGCAAGGAAGTCGTATCCATCGAGGGCGTTAAGGACAGCAATGGCACATTGCATGTTGTGCAGCAGGCATTCATTGCGGAGAACGCTCCCCAGTGTGGATTTTGCACGCCGGGTCAGGTGATGTCGGCAGTGGCTTTGCTCAACAGCAACCCACGCCCGACCAAATTGGAGGCCGCCGCAGCTATGTCAGGAAATCTCTGCCGCTGTGGAGCTTATGAACATTATCTTAATGGCGTGATGCGCGCCTCGGGGCAATTAGCATGAGTACTCATATAGGTAAAGATTTCATACCACCAGATGTACCCGGAAAGGTAACTGGTGAGATTAAGTACGCCGAAGACTACAAGCGAGAAGGCATGGTCTTCGCCCGTTTACTAACCAGCCCTATGCCAAGTGGCCGAGTAGTAAATATAGATACATCTGAGGCTCTGCGAATGGATGGCGTTATCGGTGTTTTCACCGCTGACGATTTACCGCCTGTGGCGCCCCCAGGGAATCCGGCACTGGCATCGGAGTATGTAACATACGTCGGTCAGCCAATTTTAGCAGTCGCCGCGATATCTGAAGAGATTGCCGAGTCGGCTATCGACAAGATTCGCATCGACTTCGAGCGTCGCGATTTCGTCGTAGACCCTATCGACAGCCTGAGCCCGGGTGGCAGCAATGCCTACCCCGAGGGAAACGTGCTCGTCAGAACGCGTGAAGAAGGCCCCGAAGGCACACCGATCGTAGGTGCCGAGATTCGTGACATCAAGTGGCCTCAATCTGCTATTGATGCACTCAAGTCGGGCAGTGAGCCTGTCGGTGGTGAGTTCACTACTGAATGGGCTTTCGGCGACCTTGATGCTGGTTTCGCAGAAGCGACACATATCATCGAAGAGCCATTCGTCACAATCGGTTACGCACATCATTCTCTCGAAGCTAGAACAGGTATGGCTTACTGGGAAAATGGCAAATGCTATTTCCACGGCTCTTCCCAGAGCCAAAGTGCAAACAACGCCGGTCTTGCCCGCATGTTAGGTATCGATCTGGCAGACCTGGTATTTATCAATGAGGCCACAGGTGGTGGATTTGGTTCCAAGATCGGTCCTTACCCGTTCATGGCGATTACCGGCAACTTCGCCCGTGTTCTTAATCGTCCCGTGCAACTGCGTATCACCCGTGAGCAAGAGTTTTACATCGGCTCAGCGCGCTCCGGCATGCAGGGTTGGATCAAGGTTGGCGTCAAAGATAACGGCAAGGTTACTGCTGTCGACTTAGTTATCGTGAACGATGGCGGCGCCACTGGCGGCGGTAGCGGTAACTCTTCTGCACAGCACGTTACTGTGGCTTATCAGCCAGAGAACATGCGTTATCGTGGTATTTCCGTTTATACCAACACAACGCCTCGCGGAGCACAGCGTGGACCGGGTCAGAACGAAATGGCGTCGGTACTCGCGCCAATGACAGACAAAATCGCGAGAGCGATCGACATGGACCGGGTCGCGTTCCGCAAGGTTAACGTACTGGACAGCGACGGTTTTCAAGGCGGCAGTCAAGGCCCTGTTACCAGCGCATTCGTACGCGAGGCTCTAGATCAAGGCGCGCGCACATTCGGTTGGGATGAGAAACTCGCCCTGCCGAAAGTTAATGGCAGCAAGGTTCGTGGCGTTGGCGTAGGCATCGGTTATCACGGTGCAGGCGGCAGAGGCTATGATGGACTCGTGCGCATCGCGCCAGACGGCAGATTGTTTATCCACAGTGGTGTTGGCAACCTAGGAACATACTCCTACGCTGGCACTTGTCGTGCTGCAGCGGAGGCCCTTCAAGTGCCTTGGGAACGTTGCGAGATTGTCTACGGCAGATCGGACAAGCATTTACCCCACAGTTCTGGGCAGGGCGGCTCTAATACCATCTTCACCCATACTCGAACTAACTGGGTAGCGGCACAGGACGCGATAACCAAGCTTAAGGAAATCGCAGCGAACGATCTCGGTGGCTCAGCAAATGATTATGTGATCGGTGATGAGCGCGTGTATCAAAGCAGCGATTCCAGCATTGGATTAACGTATGCACAAGCTGCCCAACGCGCAATGGAGCTTGGTGAAAAGTATAGCGGGCAGGAATTTCCTGACGATATCAACCCACTGACTCAGCTTGCTGTTCAAGGCCTCGCTGGCAGCGGTCTAATCGGTGTCGCGAAAGACAACATCCCAGGACAGGGTCAACCTCCTGGCGTCGTTGTCGGTTTCTGCGAAATCGAAATGGACAAGGACACGGGCAAATTCGAGATCTTGGATTACACCGCGATCGCCGACTGTGGCACCGTGGTACATCCGAAGAACTTTGACAACGCTATGCGCGGTGGCGCCGTCTGGGGAGTAGGTATGACGGCTCTCGAGCGTCACGTCTACGATCCACAGAATGGCCTGCCAGCTAATACTGGCCTGTACCAGAACAAGCCACCGACTTATTTAGATGTAAATCTAAATACGAAGATGGGCGGCGTAAATATCCCTGATCCTCAGAATCCAACCGGAGGACGAGGCATTGGTGAACCAACGCAAGGCGCATCTGCTGCTGCATTGGCAAGCGCGATATCCGACGCACTAGACGGCCACCTGTTCAACTCGACGCCGACCACAACGGATATGATCGTTAATCACTTGGCTGGTAACACGTACAGCACCAAGTCCCTTAAAACTAACACTTTCTAGAGGTTATCTATGCCATCTCATGACGTAATGCCCAATATGGAACTGTACCAACCGGTGCAGGTAGAAGATGCCCTAGCACTAGCCGATCGGCTCGCCGATAGAGGCTGGTTAGTTGGGGGCGGCCAGGATACTTATGGCTGGTTGAAAGACAGAGCAAAAGACGCTGATGCATTAATCGACCTGAGTGCTATTGAATCACTTCGAGGCGTTCGCGAAACGGCGGACGGTATTGAAATCGGTGCTCTTACTACAATCACAGAAGTTGCCACAAACAGCGTTATCCAGGATAAGTTCTCCTTGTTATCCCAAGCTGCTGGAGTAGTGGCAAGCCCACAGATTCGCAACATAGGTACACTTGGCGGCAATGTCTCACAAGACGTTCGCTGCTGGTACTACCGCCGCGGTCTGTCTTGCTATCGAGCTGGCGGTAACCTGTGCTACGCGGACACGCCTCAGGGCATGAACCGTGATCACTCGTTGTTTGAAGCTAGCCGCTGTGTTGCTGCCAGCCCATCAGATACTGCGCCTGCTCTAGTTGCACTGGATGCCACCATGGTCATTCGAAGTGTTAGCGGTGAACGCACGCTTGCAGCCGAGGACTACTTCGTTGGCCCCGCTAACGATATTTTGAGCACAACTGCACTGCGCACAGGTGAAATTCTAACGGCGGTAAGAATTCCAAACACTTGGGCCAATGCCTCGTTCTACTTCGAGAAAGTTGCAGACAGAAACGTATGGGATTTCTCTTTAGTTAACATTGCGGCCGCCTTCAAGGTTAGCGGTGGTGTTGTGGAAGATTCCCGCATCGTTTGCGGAGCGGTACAGTGCACACCACGTCGCGTGACTAACGTGGAGAATGCAATTCGAGGCCAAGCGAAGAATACTGCTACTGCAGAATCTGTCGCCGAAATGGCAACGGATGGCGCTCGCGCACTAGCTCACAATGGATTTAAAATTCCATTAATGCAAAACCTGGTAAAACGCGCTATTAGCGCCTAGAGCCTTTGGTTATAGAGAACTTATGTGCTTCCAAATAAAAGGGGTACGGTCCTAAGGGTCGTATCCCCTTTTTTCGTCTTTAGAAAAATAGTTGCTGAGCTCTCATTTAAATCAATCAGTGACCGAATGATCAAAATTCTGATAAATTAAACACATTTAGAGTTACTCGATGAAAATTTTTAACACTCCGCCTCAGGAAATAAGAGAACTTGACCAGTCCGACACTCTTTCCGCCAAGCGCAATGAATTTCTTGTTCCTGATGATATTATCTATCTCAATGGCAACTCTCTTGGACCACTGACAAAAAATTCACAGCAACGTGCGCAGGAAGTTGTCTTTGAGCAATGGGGAAAGGATCTAATCGCGAGCTGGAACAAACACGCATGGATAGATCTACCATTCATAGCAGGCGAAAAGATCGCAAAAATTATTGGCGCCGCTGAACATCAGCTTGTTTGCTGCGATTCGGTTTCAATAAATCTCTTGAAAGTCTTAGCATGCTGTTTGCAGATGCAACCTACGCGCAATATTTTATTATCACAGAAAGAAAATTTTCCCACCGACTTGTATGTCGCGCAGGGCTTGGAGGCGCTACTGGGTCCAACGCGCTGTAAATTAAAAACTGTCGCCGAACCTGAACTTGCTAATGCACTTGATAAAGATGTGGCAGTGTTGTTTCTCTCACAAGTAAATTTTCGCAATGGCGACAGGCACGATATTGAAAAAATTTCATTCCTGGCCAGAGAGAAAGGAATACTTGTCGTCTGGGATCTATCTCACAGCGTAGGCGTACTCCCCTTAAAAATGGATGAATGGGAGGTAGATTTTGCTATTGGCTGTGGCTATAAATATCTGAATGGCGGGCCCGGAGCGCCCGCTTTTATTTACGCAAACAAGAAAAATCATGCAGCCATAAAGCAACCTATTCAAGGATGGATGGGCCATCGCGAACCGTTTACTTTCGATCCTGATTACAAAAATGCGGCAGGCATAGCCCAATTTCTCACCGGCACGTCACCGATTCTATCGCTCGCCGTATTGGACAGCGCACTCGACATTTTCACAGATATCACAATCATCGACATCAATAGAAAAGCCAATGCTTTAGCTGAACTATTTTTGGATTTAGTTAAAAATGATGAAGACCTGAACTGCCTGACTTTAGAGTCCAAGGCGGATTCTACATTACGGGGATCACAACTCGCGTTCTCACACGCAGATGCCTATGGCATAAGCCGCGCCCTGAACAAAGCTGACGTCGTAGTAGATTTTCGAAGCCCCAATATCTGTCTCTTATACACATCTGACGCTGCCGACGAATAGAGAGGTGTAGA
>CAJXQP010000212.1 GCA_913058275.1 uncultured Gammaproteobacteria bacterium
GACTTAGAAACCGGTGAAGATCGCTGGCTAAGCTACCCGATTCAGCGCGATGCTCAGGAAAATTTTAGACTTTCAAACAACAGCAGAGGCATGTTGCCGGATTATGCAATTACCGCAGATAGTGAATTCTTAATCCTCTCCACAGGCGGCCAATTTCAGCGTATTGATATTGCCAGCGGCGCAAGAACTGAAATTCCATTTACCGCCGATATTTCTTTAAATATTGGCCCTGATCTTACAAACACCTGGCGAGTTCCAACCGGGCCTCTAACGGCAACCTTAGCGCAAAGTCCTGATCTATCTCCGGACAATGAGAGACTGGTGGCAAGTGTGCTTACCAGACTCTACACCCTAGAAAAATCAGACCCACAGCCAATTGCTATTACTTCCGAAGACATGTGGGCTTTTCAACCTGTTTATTCGCCAGATGGCAGATGGATAGCTTTTGTAAGTTGGACAGCTAATGACGGCGGTCATATTTGGAAAATCCGCGCCAATGGCCGAGGTCAAGCCCAGCAGCTAACAGAAAATGCCGCGTTCTATACAGACATCGTATGGCAAGCAGATGGCGAACGGCTGTGGGGCCTAAAAGGCAATGAATGGATGCGTCATCAAGACTTTAGTGAATTCACTGGTATCGGAGTTCCGCTGGAACTTATATCTCTAGATGAAGGTGGCGGTAATGAACGAGTAATTATGCCGGCAGGTGAGGCGCGAAAGCCTCATTTTGGCCCAGAGTCTGACAGACTGTATATGGCTGAGGAAGGCATGCTCTTTTCGATCAATTTAAACGGCGGTGATCGAAGGGATCATATTCAACTCACAGCTCCGCTTGGGACCAGCTTTACTGATGAAGCTCCCAGCGCCGAAGATGTGCGAATTTCGCCCGATGGACAATATGTGTTGGCCCATGTAATCAAACAAGTATGGGTAGTCAGCCTTCCTAAGAGTGGCGCGACGGTTCCAAAAGTGGATGTGCGAAAGCCTAGTCTCCCCGCAAAACGATTAACTGATATCGGCGCCGATTTTATAGGCTGGTCTGATGACAGCAGCAGCGTCAACTGGGCGATAGGCTCTTCATTTTACGAGCGACCAATGGCAAGCATTGTATTCAGAGAAGCTATTGATGATTCCAATTCCACAGAAGAGACTGTCGCGCCTGAAGAGGATGCTGAAGAACCCTTTGCTCCACTTGATGAAAATGAGGCCGTAGTTCTAACGCCTTTCAAAGTAACCGTTGAAAGAGAAACCCCCCAAGGAAATTTATTACTAAGTGGAGGTAACGTTATTACTATGGCAGGAAACTCCCTCGAGGAAATGGGACGAGTTTTAGAAAACACTGACATCCTCATTGAGAACAATCGAATCAATGCGATCGGTCCTCGAGGCTCACTCACCTTGCCCCAAGACGTTCATGTAATTGATGTAACAGGCAAATGGATTATTCCGGGCTTTATCGACACCCACGCGCACTGGGAATTTAGAACAAGTGATGTATTAGAGCCTAGCAATTGGACTGTAGCGATAAACCTAGCCTATGGAGTTACCAGCGGACTGGACGTGCAAACCGCTTACCATGACTATTTTGCCTATAGAGACTTGCAGGAAACTGGCGCAACTATTGGTCAGCGGCCCTTCATGACAGGCCCGGGCATCTTTGGCCGAAATGATTTTCAGAACTACAATGCTGTGCACAGCTATCTGCGCCGTTATCGAGACCACTACAACACCAATAACATTAAGTCCTACATGGTAGGCAATCGCGAGCAGCGTCAATGGGTGGTGAAGGCTTCTCAAGATCTAGGCTTACTACCAACCACCGAAGGTGGTGGTGATCAAAAACTTGACTTAACACATGCCATTGATGGCATGCATGGAAATGAACACAGCCTTCCCGATGTGCCGATATTTGATGACGTAGTTCAACTTTTTGCGCAAACTAAGACCGCATACACCCCTACCCTAATCGTCCAATACAATACGACATCTATGACGGAGTATTTTTTTACTCGAGAAGAAATTCATGACAATCCAAAACTTCGACGTTTTTATCCCAGCAACAGACTAGATGAATTAACTCAAAGACGTCCTGGCTGGATTAGAGATAATGAATTTACAATTGATAAAGGCGCAGAAGCCGCTGCACAAATTCAACGTGCTGGTGGCTTGCTTGGCGTAGGGGGTCATGGCGAGCTACAAGGACTGGGCTACCATTGGGAGATGTGGGCTTATGCCATGGGTGGAATGAGTCCCATTGAAATTCTACGGGCGGCTACTATCGATGGGGCTCATATAATAGGCGCTCCAAATGACTTGGGTTCACTTGAGGCGGGCAAGCTGGCTGACCTACTTATACTCAATGAAAACCCTCTTGAAGACATTAGGCGAACAGAATCAATTGATAAAGTAATCCAGAACGGCAAAGTTTTCAGCGCAGACACTCTTGATGAGCTTTGGCCTCAGAGCAACGCATTTGATACAGGTTGGTGGACAGAACCTTTAGATGAGGTCCGAGTAAAAATACAGTAGGTTTGTGGTTCGCTTTAGAGTTAACAGTTCAAGGATGAACCTCACATTTAACTCTGCAGATAAGGTAGGCAAAACTCTCTTCATTCCCTCTTCGACACAGCAATAGGACTGTGAGAGGTATCCTTAGCCATCGACTAAAGTTTTTAGGTTCACGCCATGAAAGCGCTTGTTTTCTTTCATTACCACAAAGGTATTGATATTTACCCGGGAGGAGTTAGCGCTTAGTAGCTCGCCGTTAATTTCTAGATAACGTTTCATGTCCGGACAGATCACACGTACGAAAAAATCCGACTCGCCACTCACAGTAAAACATTCCACCACTTCTGGAATTGCCGCGATCAATTCTTCGTATTGCTCAAATTCTTCCTGGGTATGGTTTCTCAAGGACACCGTAGCAATACACATAATATGCCTAGCTATTGAGCCTAGCTCCAGATTCGCTGCGTAAGACGCAATCACCCCTGTTTTCTCCAGACGCCGAACCCGTTGCAGGCAAGAGCTGGGGGATAGGTGAATCAAATCCGCCAAATCCTGATTGGTTATGCGGCCTTGATCCTGCAAGGTTTGAAGGACTTTCAGGTCTATCTTATCTAGTTTAAAATCAACCATAAGCAATTATTTCTTTGTGTTTTTGCATGAATTTTGCCCTACCACACCTACTTCTTGATTCTACACCGAATTATCTGCGGAAAACCATCTTTTAAAAACATGATATTTATCAGAGTCAAAAACATAGAAACCTCATTCGGAAGAACTAGAGGTACCATAACGTTAAATTATATTCGCCGGAGATAGCATATGACCCCCCAGGCTAAGCACACAGCCCCAAGCACAGAAGTAGAGAGCAATCCAAGAGCAGCTCTATGGCCCAACTACAAACCACCAGCAGAGCTTGTTTTCACACACGGCGTTGGGAGTGAATTATTCAGTGAAGACGGCAAAGTCTATTTAGATTTTCTATCCGGCATTGCAGTTACCAGCTTTGGTCATGCACACCCCCATCTGGTGAAAGCCCTAAGTGAGCAAGCTACAAAGCTTTGGCACACATCTAATGTCTTCAGAATCCCTGCCGCAGAGCATTTGGCACAACGGCTTGTCGAATCGAGCTTTGCAGACGGCGTCTATTTCGCCAATTCCGGTACCGAAGCGGTAGAAGCAGGTCTAAAATCGATACGTGCTTACCAGGCAACCAATGACCATCCGGAGCGATATCGCATAATCGGATTTGAAGCCAGCTTCCATGGGCGCACCATGGCATCACTAGCCGCTGCTGGAAACCCAGCGCACATGAAAAACTTTATTCACGGTGACTACGGATTCGATCAAGCACAATGGGAAAATATTGAGTCGGTTAAAAACCACATCAACGAAAGCACAGCTGGAATAATTATCGAGCCAGTGCAAGGTGAAGGCGGTATACGACCTGCCTCCCAAGAATTTTTAAAATCATTGCGAGAACTATGTGACGATCACTCTCTAGTGCTGATGTTTGACGAAGTACAATGTGGAGTAGGTCGAAGCGGAAAGTTATTTGCCCACGAGAATTACTCAATCGAGCCTGATGTTATGGCTATAGCCAAAGGTCTTGGTGGTGGGTTTCCTGTTGGCGCTTGTCTCGCAAACGAAGCGGTATCTTCCAGCATGCAATTCGGCAGCCATGGAAGCACCTTCGGTGGCAATCCGCTAGCTATGGCCGTTGCAGGCGCCGTACTAGATCTCGTTCTGGAGCCAAGCTTACTCAAAGATGTTGACAGTAAGGCCGGCTTTCTAGTCACTGGTCTTGAAGCGTTGACCAAAAAATATCCTCAATCGATTTCCTCCGTTCATGGCCTTGGTCTTATGCTGGGCGTGAAGTGCGTGGAAGAGAATACAAAATTGTTGCTAAAGTTAAGAGAGCACGGGCTGTTGGCGGGAAAATCTGGCGACAATATGATTCGCTTATTACCGCCTTTGAATGTAAGTCAGGCAGAACTGGAACGAGCATTAACTATCATTGAAACTGCTCTACAAGATACTGAGGTTGCATAATAAATGAGTACTGAACGCCTAAAATGGATTGATTCCCGCAAGGAATCCTTACTGGACACATTGATGCAATTGTCAGCGATAAATTCCGGAACGGGAAATTTATCGGGATTGCATGACACTCAGAGCGCTCTGCACTCATTGTTTTCTCCTCTGGCAGATGAAGTCGAAATTGATGACTCTGTAAGTGTTGAACGAACCGATCATTTGGGCATCACTGCTGACCAACACTATGGCAAGATCATTAGTTTTAGCAAACGCAAAACAGCCCCATTTCAAATTCTACTCTGCGGACACATGGACACTGTTTTCCCTAAAGAACACAGCTTTCAAAGCCCTGAGAAAGTCGACGAACACATATTGAAGGGCCCTGGAGTGGCAGATATGAAGGGCGGCATTTTGGTCATGTTAACGGCGCTAGAGGCGTTCGAATCCAGCCCTGGAAATGATGCTATTGGTTGGAAGGTTATACTGAGCTCTGACGAAGAAACCGGCTCCTTAGGATCTTCCGCTGTGCTTGAGAGCGCTGCAAAACGGTCCCACGTCGGCATGATCTACGAACCCGCCTTGGCCGATGGCACCTTGGCTGGTGCGCGCAAAGGCTCGGGTAACTTCACCTTGGTAGCTCACGGAAAATCCGCCCACGCCGGAAGAGAGTTTAGCAAGGGTCGAAATGCAATTGTCGCGCTAAGTGCATTTATCAACCAGATAGCTGCACTTAGCAATCTAGAGCAAGATATTACCGTTAATGTCGCTCGCATTACCGGCGGCACAGCAGTGAACGTAGTGCCTGACCTTGCGGTCTGTCAATTTAACGTTCGATGCCCACGACCCGAAAAGTTACTGGACATCCAGCATAAACTGAGCACTATTGTTGCCGCACAGAATGCCAGGGATGACGTCCGATTTACACTAAGCGGGGGTTTTACACGTCCGCCGAAAACTATATCCCCAGGCACACAATTACTGATGGACTGGACCCGAGAGTGTGGTGAGTCACTAAACACCGCCGTACGGTTTCGTGA
>CAJXQP010000213.1 GCA_913058275.1 uncultured Gammaproteobacteria bacterium
ATCTACACCTCTCTATTCGTCGGCAGCGTCAGATGTGTATAAGAGACAGGCAGAAAGGCAGATCATCTTGCTCGCTGCGTTGTAAGAGTCGCGGTAACATCTGATCCAGCCAGCGGCGATTGTAGACGCCGGTTAAGCCGTCGGTCATGGCTTGGTGTTCAAACTTTCCTTGCAGGTTTTCACTCTCTTGTAGAGAGATATTGCTGGAGCGCATGCGCAGAGAAAGTAGCCCTAATAGATTTGTACAGAAACCATGGGATGCATGCGTTACGCGCCAGAAAGTCTTCTCGTCCACGCGTAGCAACGACGTTTCGCTGGCAGAAAAGACTTGGGCGAAAGCGGCACTACCATCGATAACCGAGAGTTCGCCGACGGTTTACCCTTGTCCTAATTCGACCGCTTCACGTTGATGTTCTTCATCGAGATAGACCTTTAGCGAACCTTCCAGAACCAAAAACATAGTGCTATTAGACTGGTCCTTCTCAAGTAATACCTCGTCTGCGCCGAGATTGCGTACCTCGCACTGACGCAATAACTCCCAGATCGGGTCTATCAGCACGTTGCGAAAGACCTGAAACTGATTCAGGTGTTCGCGAGAGAAATTTTTTGGCGAAGTCATGTTAATGTCGCTCTAGCTTGTCCCTTCAGCTACTCGGCAAGGTGGAAAACGCCCAAAGAGCAGGGAGCGTTTAACTCCCTGCCAGTCTTGCAGTGTTAGTACTGCTCTACTTGCGTCTTCACAGTGGCATACACTTCAGAAGTGCCGTCCTTCTTCATCAGAATTACATTATAGCTATTGAAGCGATTTCCAATTTCCATGCCCGGGCTACCCATTGGCATGCCTGGTACTGCTAAGCCTAGAGCATTCGCCGGTGGCGAGGCTAGGAACTGGGTGATGTATTTCGCAGGGATGTGACCTTCGAACAGGTAACCTTCCTTAGAGACTGCCGTGTGGCAGGACTGCCACTTCGGCAGCACACCGAGTTCTTCTTTAACTGCATAAATATCCGTTGGATGGAATACGGTCGAGTCGAAACCACGTTCGTCTATATGTGCGATCCAGCCGACGCAGCAGCCGCAAGTCTCTTCCTTGTATACGTTTAGGGTTATGTCATCAATGGACTGCGCGTGTGCGTGCTCAGTGCTTAAAAGCCCTATGGTCAGTGCTAAAGCGAATATGGATAGTGATGGAAATAGTGTCGAAAAAGATAATGATTTCATTGCGTGCGCCTGTTTACTTAGAGCTTATAGCTGATGGTGAATCGTTTATCCTACCAATTGCCTAAAGATATCATAATCCAATAGATAGCGGGCATTGCTGGTGTTGTTCGTCTCGACTTTCGTGATTTTCCTAACTATGCTGACTGCATGATCCAGAACACCTCAGCTGCTGAAATTTCACCCATAGCTGGCGGGAGCAGGATTCAGTCTATTGATGTACTTCGTGGCTTTGCGCTGCTTGGCATATTGTTGATGAACATTATTGCGTTCGCCTTTCCTCTAGCCGCCTATACCGACCCAACTATCGATGGTGCTACCCAGGGAGTTAACTTGGTCGTCTTTGCGTCGATGGATGTGCTGGTTGAAGGCAGCATGCGAACAATCTTCTCGATGTTATTCGGCGCAGGGATGCTCATCTTTCTCGCCAAGCGCGATACCGATGTTGATACGCTGCGCGGGCTCTTCTATCGGCGAACAGTCCTACTGATTGCATTCGGGTTAGTGAATGCCTATATCTTCATCTGGCCCGGTGACATTCTTTACACCTACGGTATGGCGGGGTTGTTGTTGTATTTCTTTCGCGATTTTTCCGCCCTGCGATTGGCTCAGTACAGCCTAGCTATTTTTTTGGTGCTAGCTCTAATGCATATTGCTATGCATATGGACGCAAGAGGAATGCGCAATGCTGTCGCGGCGGTTGAAGCGTTGCCGGCAGGAACATCATTAACTGCCGAGCAGGAGCAGGCGCTGGAGGATTGGGATGCTTTCCTCGAAGGTCAATTTGCGTCTCCTGAGATAATTCAGCAAGAGTATGAATCCAGAAATTCTGGATATATCGATAATGTAATTGCTTCTGCCCGGCTCAACTTGGTACTACAAACTGTGGTCTTATTGATCAGCACCCTGTGGGATGTGTTAGCCATGATGCTGCTGGGAATGGCATTCTTTAAATGGGGCTTGTTAGATGCATCGCGAAGCTCGCGTGATTACTGGTTGCTTGTTATAGCCGGCATCGGTTTGGGACTTCCCCTGAACTATCTAGAAACAGCGACTTATATCAGTAGCGGATTTGAGATCTACTGGGCTGGCGGAAATCGGCCTAGCTACGATGTAGGTCGCCTCACCCTGGCCGTGGGCTATATCGGAATAGTCATGCTGATCTGCAAACATGCCTTGATTCCCTGGTTTCGTAGTGCTCTTGCTGCGGTGGGCCAACTCGCCCTAACCAATTATCTGTCCCAGTCACTTATCTGTAACTTCATCTTCATGGGCTTCGGTCTTGGCTTGTTCGGCGATCTACAGCGCTATCAGGCCTATCTGGTGGTGCTGGGGGTGTGGATATTTCAGATTGTTTTCAGCCTTGTTTGGCTGCGTTTCTATCGCTTCGGGCCTGCAGAGTGGTTGTGGCGCAGCTTAACCTATAAGCAGTCCCAGCCACTTCGCCTAGGCACTCCCAAGGCCTAGTATAGTAGGGCATTCGAGCGGGCCCTCAGTTGTCTTGGCATAGCCAATCACGTACCATGCTGCCGTCTCCAGTGCTGTTGAAGCGGCATCGGAAATCAGTTCTTCCTGCTCTCCATCTGACAGTCATATCAAGATAAGTAGTGAATATCATGCTGTTGCAGCGCCTACATTTTAATAAAGAAACGATGCTAGAGCTCATGAGGATTGCTATTCCCATGATCGTTTCTCAGGGCACGTTTGCGGTGATGATTTTTACCGATCGCTATTTCATGTCGCAGATCGATCCTATTCATATGGCGGCAGCACTCGGTGGTGGTGTAGCTGCATTCTTCTCGTTCTGTTTCTTCTCCGGTTTGTTTTCCTACGCGAATGCGCTGGCTGCCCAGTATCTAGGTGCTGGTGAAATCGAAAAATGTTCAAAGGTAGTGACACAGGGTTTGATCATGGTTGTGATGAGCATCCCATTGCTCGTGATCATTACCTTGCTCGTCGCTGGCATCTTCGAAGGCATGGATCACGATCCGGTGCAGGTCGAGTTGGAACGCAGCTACTATCAAATACTTATGTTGGGCACGGTGGTAACGCTGGCGAAGATTTGCATCTCTTCATATTTCGCCGGTATCGCAAGAACGAAACTCGTAATGATCTGTGACCTGTGCGGCTTAGTACTGAATGTGCCGCTGTGCTATGCGATGGTGTTTGGGAAATTTGGTTTTCCGGAGCTAGGTATCGTCGGCGCTGGCGTATCGACGATCATTGCCACGGCGTTCGCTTTGGTACTTTTTCTTTTTTGCTACTTCCGTAAAGAGCATCGTGAGAAATTCAAGGTCATGGACTCGTTCAAGTTTGATAGCGGCATATTGAAGCGCTTCATCCGGCTCGGCTTTCCCTCGGGTCTAGAGCTGTTCCTGAATGTTGCTGCATTCAATTTGTTTCTTCTCATGTTCCAGGGCTATGGGATCACAGAAGGAGCGGCGGCAGCCATCGTCTTTAACTGGGACATACTTTCATTCGTGCCGATGGTGGGTTTAAACATAGGCCTAATTGGCATGATAGGCCGCTTCGTAGGTGCGCAGAACATGGAGAGGGCGAATGAGGCGATCACCGCCGGCTTCGTATTGGGTCTGACTTATTCGGCGATATTGGCCTTTATCTACATTACCTTTCGATTCGCTCTGGTTGAGGTGTTTGCTCCGCCCCAGGGCGACTTCAGTGAGATTCTGGAGCTGGCTGGTTTTATGATGATTGGCTTGTCTAGCTACGCGATGGCCGATGCCGTTATTCAGGTGTGCGGCGGCGTATTGCGCGGTGCGGGTGATACTCGCTGGATCATGTATACCTCGGTCACACTGCACTGGATTATGCTCGTGGCGCAGTACCTCATAATACGCGTGTTCGAATGGGGCCCGAAGGCGTCTTGGTTGGCCTTCGTCGTTATGATTCTGGCGATCGCAGTGGTCTTTCTAGCTCGCCTACGCGGTGGTCGATGGCGCGATGAGGAAGCCCTGCGGAGGGTAATGGCCGAATAGCAAAGACCCCCCTTGATTCTCGGCTTGCAGCATCTTCTGCGAGCAGGTAGCCTGCAATTGTCCATCAATTTTAGGCTCCGTAGAGAGTGGTTTATGAAGAAGATCATCGCCAGCACCAGCTTACTCATCGTTGTAGCAGTTGTATCAACAATTCAGGTTTATTCCCAGTCAAGTGCTCAGTCCAGTAATAATGCTGATAGTGGCTATTCTGCGGGGCTGCTCAATACCAAGCGCATATTCTCCCGTGGGCTGGCAGAGGCAATCGGCGAACCCTTTCGAGGTGTCGCTACATCTGATGGTGTTGTTAGCGATCTGTTTCCACTGAAGTCTTCGGGCGCGTCTACAGCATCAATCGTGTCGGCGGCCTCTACCTTTCTCGGCACCCTAAGTGGCGCTGAGTTGAGTAGGACGCAATATGCAGTCGATGATCCGGAGTGGCGAAATTGGTCTAACGTGGATGTGGGCATTTTTTCACGACACGGCGTGAGTCTCGAAGAAATGTCCGAACAGCAAAAGACGGCCGCCTGGGACTTGCTACGTGCATCGCTTAGCGCCGAAGGTGTAGCGCAGACTCAAGACATTATGAAGACCGAGCAATCATTGCTCGAGTTAAACGGCGAGCCAATTCGTTACGGCGAAGAGAAATACTACTTTACCGTTATGGGTATTCCGTCCACTACCGAACCTTGGGGTTGGCAGTTGGATGGTCATCATCTAATCATCAATTTCTTCGTGTTAGGAGATCAGGTCGTCATGACGCCCGCTTTCTGGGGTGGCGAGCCGGTGCTCTCAGAGCAAGGCATGTATGCGGGCAATCGCATAATGCAGGATGAGCAGGATCACGGCCTTGCCTTTATGCAATCACTGGAAAGAAGTCAGCAGGGTGTTGCTACTATCGATCCCAATAAGACACGCAACAATCAGCTGGCCGCTGCCAATGAAGACAATCTTACGCTCGACTTCGAAGGGCTGCGTGGTAGTGAAATGAGTACAGCGCAGAAGTCGCGACTACTAAACCTGATACGTGTCTATGTGGCTAACCTTCGCGAGCCTCACGCCAATATCACCATGGATGAAATTGGGCAGCATATCGATGACACCTATTTTTCTTGGGTTGGCAATGCTGAAGATGACGCGATCTTCTACTACAGAATACACAGCCCGGTAATCTTGGTTGAATTCGATCATCAAAACCCAGTCGGTACGGCTATGATAAATACACCTGGCACTCCTACTCGCGATCATATCCATACGATTGTAAGAACGCCGAATGGCAACGACTACGGGAAAGACCCTGTCTCTTATACACATCTGACGCTGCCGACGAATAGAGAGG
>CAJXQP010000214.1 GCA_913058275.1 uncultured Gammaproteobacteria bacterium
CCACGCCGTGAACGGGTGACCTTGCTTTTTTGAACTGCCATTTCAATCTCCTAATACAAATTCTTTAAACTGTTTTAATCGCTCGTGTCACTATTTTTAAGTGACTTAAGCACTGCAAACGGGTTTTCGGTAGCAACACTTTCTGCCGCATCTTCACCCGCTACATAATCCCTCTGATTCATGCATTCGCCACTTTCGTGATAACTCACAATCGGCGTGCATAAAATCAATTGTTCTTCGACCAACTCAGCCAGATCTAGCTTGTGATCCTCACAAACCCAAGGATCCAATTCCGCGTCTAGTCGCTGCGCCGCGTCTTCATCTCGCACTAGTGCCAGCTTTATGTCGTCCGCAAGCGCTATAGCTAGAGGCTTAAGACAACGCTGACAGAAAACATTTACCTGAGCCTGCAAACTACCCGCTATTAATCGCTCTTTCGCCTCACCAAACGTAAACTTCAGCTCGAGAGAAACAGACCCCTCATCATTCGCCAGGGTCTTACGGAACCGTGGCAGCCTATCTAAGCCTAAATTCCCGCTGATAATATCTTCCTGTTGGAAGATTTTACGGGTATCTGCGTAGGCTGGAATAGAGCTATCTGACATCAGGCGCGCATAATAGGCGTATGGCCGTCATCTGTCAAAGATTTATCGAAATTTTAGTAGTAGTGATAATTATGTAAGCACCTGTATTTAAAGCTATTTACCTAATTTTTGTATTAACGAGTCGAGATGATTTGGGATAGGTGCTTCCACGCGGATAGGCTTGGCCCCGTCGAACATCTCAAATTCGATTTTCCAGGCATGTAGGCAGAGATTTTTTACCTTTGCTAGAGCGCTATTCTTCGCCTTAAAGGTGTACTTCTCATCCCCTACTATCCCATGCCCAGAATGCTGGCAATGTACACGAATTTGATGGGTGCGCCCCGTCTGAGGCATCGCCTCAATCAAACTTGCCCCCTCAAAATGCTGCTTTACCACAAAGCGAGTCAGGGAAGGCTTGCCGCTTTCTAGCACTCGAACGATGCGCTCATTCTCCCCAACGGGGTCTTTTTGCAAGGGAGCATCAACCATATTGAGAGACTCAGGCCATTTGCCGTGAACCAAAGCAAGATAGTGTTTTTTAACAGCTTTTACTTTAAAGAGATTCTGTAAGTATTTTAAACATATAAAATTCTTAGTAACAACTAGACAGCCTGTAGTGCCCCTATCGATCCTATGAGCTAGCTCCAACTCCGCCCATTCCGGCTTACATTGACGTAGCGCTTCAATGAGCCCCATAGCCACGCTAGTACCGCCATGCACAGCCATGCCGGCCGGTTTATTGATAACCAGCAACTCATCATTCTCGAGAAGGATGCTATTTAACAGAAACTCCTGCAGCGCGGGACTCGGCTTTGAGGTCTGTTCACTGTAGCTAGATGTATAGGGTGGAATGCGGACTTCATCTCCCAACTCCAACTTCCGGTCAGGCTTACAGCGTTTCTTATTAACTCGAACCTCACCCCGACGGATCAGGCGGTATACGCGCGTCCTAGGAACTCCCTTGAGGTGCCTGATAAGGAAGTTATCCACGCGCTGCCCGATGTGGGACTTTTCGACGCGAACCAGCTGGACGCTGTCACTGACACTTGTATTGCTTTTCACAGGCTTCCTCTGACTTAGGCCTAAAGATTAGGTCTAAGGGTTAATAGCTGGGGTTAAACTTACTAAGAGTTCGCTAAATTTAAGAATTCGCTATTTTACACCAATCTGCGCTTCGAATAATGGTGTACAATTCTTTCCTTTTTGCACTTGCCTAAATTAATGAATACCTTAAAACACACACTAAATCAGCTCGTTGGTGAAGCTCTAAGCGAGGTCTGCGGCCTCGCTGATTGCGATCCAAATGTCATAACCGCATCTAAGCCAGAATTCGGTGACTACCAAAGCAATGGAGTCATGTCGATTGCGAAGAAAGTTGGCACCAACCCTAGGCAACTTGCCAGCGATGTAGTTGAGAAAATAACTGCTTGTGAGACCCCCCTTATTGCGAAGTTAGAAGTGGCCGGCCCTGGCTTTATCAATATTCATCTTTGTGATATTGCTTTGATGCAGCGCGCATCTGAGATTCAAAGCGACACGCAAAAGCTGATACCGCCGACAGACAAAGTCGACAAGATCGTGGTCGATTACTCTTCGCCCAATCTTGCCAAGGAAATGCACGTTGGACATCTGCGCGGCACGATCATCGGTGATTGCCTTGTGCGGGTACTTGAGCGTCAAGGTCACGAAATAATTCGACAGAATCACGTGGGCGATTGGGGAACTCAGTTTGGAATGTTGATTTCCTATATGCGTGAACTACGCGCTTCACAGGGCGACCTACCTACCGAACTTGCAGACCTAGAATCTTTTTACCGTGCAGCGAAAGAACGATTCGATGCGGACCCAGACTTCGCAGATACGGCGCGCAGCAGTGTAGTAAAACTTCAAGGTGGCGACGCAGATCACTTAGTAGCTTGGCAGCAGTTCATCGATGAATCCTTGAAACACTGCCAAGCACTGTATGACAAGCTCAATGTAACGCTAAGCCGCAAAGACCTCAAGGCGGAGAGTTTCTATAACAAGTATCTCGAAGGTGTTGTTAAAAAATTGGAGGAGGCTACCCTGCTCTCAATTTCCAATGGCGCTCGTTGTGTGTTCTTGCCAGAGTTCACCGGAAAAGACGGTGACCCACTACCGGTTATCATTCAGAAAACAGACGGCGGCTATCTTTATGCCACGACCGATCTCGCCGCTGTTCAATTTCGCTCCTTCGATTTAAAAGTAGAACGCTCACTGTATGTCGTCGATGCAAGGCAGTCGCTACACTTTCAACAGGTGTTTGCCGTTGCACGTAAAGCGGGGTTTGCCTCGAAAAATATTTCGCTGGAACATATCGCTTACGGCACGATGATGGGAAGCGATGGCCGCCCCTTTAAAACCCGTTCGGGCGATACGATCAAGCTTGTAGATTTGCTGGATGAAGCGGTACGACGTGCTCACGAGTTAGTTTCACAGAAAAACCCGGGGCTAGACGAAGCAACATATCTTGAGATCGCTCAGAAGGTAGGCATTGCTGCTGTTAAGTATGCTGACCTTTCTAAGAACAGAACTAGCGACTACGTTTTTGATTGGTCCACCATGCTGTCATTCGAAGGCAATACTGCTCCGTATCTTATGTATGCCTATGCGCGTATTCGCAGCATTTTAAGAAAGCAAGATACAGGGCTGGAGGGTGTGCGGGTTACTTCTGTATCAGAGTCTGCGGAGAGGAATTTATTGCTGAAGATTATGCAGCTGCCCGAGATCGTGGACATGGTGGCGAGAGATTGCTACCCCAATTTATTGTGCAACTACCTCTTTGAGCTAGCTGGGTTGTTCATGCGCTTCTATGAGTCATGCCCTATTCTAAAAGCGGATGCACAACTGCGTGATTCACGCCTCGCATTGTCGGCGCTTACGGCTGACACGCTTAAGCAAGGTCTTGACTTGCTGGGCATTGAAACACTCGAAAAGATGTAGCTAATCCTCACAGCAGCGATACTGCTGTGAGGATATCGCTTGCGACGCTAGTCAACCAACTCTAGTAACAACTTATTGAGTCGCTTGGAAAAATCAGCGGGATCTTCTAGCTGTACGCCATCTGCAAGACCAGCCTGACCAAACAGGATTGAGACGATGTCACCGAACCGGTCTTCGTCAGCTTCCTTATCTAATTTAACCAACAACGGATGAGCAGGGTTAATCTCAAAAATTGGCTTCGTTTCTGGCACGGCTTGGCCCGAGGCTTCCATGATTTTTTTCATCTGCATGCCCATGTCATTATCATCTACTGCCAGACATGCAGGTGAATCGGTTAAGCGATGCGTTACCCTAACCTCTTTGACTTTATCGCCTAGATTTTCCTTGATTCGCTCAACCAACTTGACGAATTCTTTCTCGGTCTTTTCCTGCACTTGCTTGTCTTCTTCGTCTTCAAGCTTGCCAAGATCTAGTTCGCCGCGACTAATGTCTTGGAATTGACGACCGTCGAAATCCTGCAGGTGACTCATTAACCATTCGTCGATTCGATCATGCATCAGTATGACTTCAATGCCCTTTTTCTTAAATATTTCCAGATGAGGGCTGTTGCGACCAGCTTTAGCCGAATCTGCAACGAGATAGTAAATCTTTTCCTGATCTTCCTTCATTCGCGAAACGTATTCATCTAGGCATTGATCTTGTGCGTCTGCTTCCGAATGCGAAGTTGTAAACTGTAAGAGTTTCGCAACCTTCTCTTTGTTCGCAAAGTCTTCAGCGGGGCCTTCTTTTAGTGCCTGGCCGAACTCGTTCCAGAAACCAAGGTACTTGTCTTTATCCTTCTTGCGCATTTTCTCTAGCATGTCTAAGGCACGCTTGGTCAATGCACTGCGCATAGAATCTACTACAGGGTCTTCCTGCAATATTTCACGAGAGACGTTAAGGGAAATGTCATTTGAGTCTACGATGCCCTTCATGAAGCGTAGATAAAGGGGCAAGAATTGCTCAGCGTCGTCCATGATGAAGACACGCTGGACATACAGTTTTAGTCCACGCGCCGAATCTCTGTTCCACAAGTCATAAGGTGCTCGAGCGGGCACATATAGCAAACTTGTGTACTCTAACTTTCCTTCAACCTTGTTATGACTCCACTCAAGAGGGTCTTCGAAGTCATGACTCACAGACTTGTAAAACTCTTTATACTCGTCCGCTTTTACATCCTTACGGGGACGAGTCCAAAGTGCTTTCGCTTCATTGACGGCCTCATACTCTATTGCTTTATCTTCGTCTTTCTTATCTTCGCCTTCTTCCTCTGCAACGGGGCTTCCCATGTCTTCCTTCTGCATGAAAACCGGAATAGAAATATGGTCAGCGTATTTCTTTACGATACCACGTAAGCGATAGCTCTCTGCATATTCCTTTTCCTCAGTCTTCAGATGCAATGTAATCTCTGTACCAGAGGTTGCCTTAGCAGTAGCCTCGAGTGAATAGTCTGCCTCACCTTCGGATATCCAAAGCGTGGCTTCGTCTTCAGCCGTACCTGCTTTACGGGTTCGCACCTCAACCTTGTCTGCGACGATAAAAGCCGAATAGAAACCAACACCGAACTTGCCAATTAGCTGGGAATCCTTCTTTTCATCACCTGTTAGAGTCTCAAGGAATTGTGCTGTTCCCGATTTCGCAATCGTTCCGAGGTTTGTGATTACCTCATCTCTCGTCATCCCGATACCGTTATCGCTGATGATGAGAATATTCTTCTGTGTATCGAAATCGATTTGCACCTTCGGCTCTCCACCACTTTCCAGCAGCTCAGGCTGAGAAAGCGCCGCGAAGCGTAATTTATCCGCTGCGTCGGAGGCATTCGATATCAGCTCTCTCAGGAATATCTCCTTATTGCTGTAGAGAGAGTGGATCATCAAGTGAAGTAACTGCTTGGCTTCTGTCTCGAATCCTCTGGTTTCCGCTTTCTGTGCTGCCATGAATCTATCCTCGTTATGT
>CAJXQP010000215.1 GCA_913058275.1 uncultured Gammaproteobacteria bacterium
ACGAGATCAGCCTCGGTCTCGTGGGCTCGGAGATGTGTATAAGAGACAGAGTCACGAAAACGATCCTGGTCGGAGATTATTTCCGCATCGCTCAGCAAGGCCTCCAGCTCACCGAAGCGATCCTTTAGATTGTCTAATTTATTTCGTATCGAGTCTTTCATGGCTTACTTCTTTTTGTCCGTTTCTTCACCGGCACTCGGTTTAGATTCTGAGCTTAGCTCAAAGAGCTCCGCAGTTAATTCCAATAACTCATCACGCCCTGCCGCACTAGCCTTTTTCATTTGCACACTAGGGGAATGGATAAGTTTCTGTGTAAGCGATCTAGCAAGACCACTGAGCACTACATCGGCCGACTCGCCCTTCTCAAGCGCCTTCAACGCTCGCTCTAATTCTCCTTCGCGAATCGCATCAGCCTTATCACGAAACGCGCGCAGCGTGCTAACCGCATTCAATGATCGCAGGCCCTTGCGATAGTCTTCCACACCACGTTCGATAATCGACTCAGCTTGCGCCGCGGCATCGGCGCGACTCTTCACGCTGTCTTCGATTACATCGCTGATGTCATCGATACTATATAAGTAGGCATCGGCGATCTGGGAGACCTCCGCTTCGATATCACGTGGCACGGCGAGATCTATCAATAACATAGGTTTGTGCTTGCGCTGTTTCAGTGCTCGCTCGACTGCGCCCTTTCCTAACAAAGGTAATTGGCTGTTCGTCGATGAGACAACGATGTCAGCCGCGATTAACTGCTCGGGGATATCGGAAAGCAATACGCCGTGCGCATCGAAGCGGTTAGCAATCTCCAATGCATTGTCTAGCGTTCTGTTTGCTACCACTATCTCACTCACACCTTTCTCTACAAGATGCTTAACAACTAACTCAATCGTACGCCCAGCACCGATAAGCAGCACGCTGAGACTAGGTAAATCTGAGAAAATGCGCTCCGCCAATGTCACCGCCGCGTAGGCAACCGAAACTGGATTCTCACCGATAGCAGTATCGGTGCGCACCTGCTTCGCTATCGAAAATGCCTCCTCGAAAGCACGGCCCAAGGACTGTTCGACAACTTTTTGATCTTTTGACACCGCATAAGCCGATTTAATTTGACCTAGTATCTGCGGCTCACCCAACACCATGGAATCCAACCCACAGGAGACCTTCATTAGATGCCGAACTACATCTTCACTCGCAAAGGAGTAGCTACATTGTTCTAGCTCACTCGCTTCTAAGTCATGAAATTTCGATAACCAGGACACGACTTCTGCTTGCCGATCTGCCAATTGACGATTCTGAGCAAGCTCATCGCTGGCCGGCGCCTCTGAGTCACCTTCGATAAAATCCAAATAGATCTCTGTACGATTGCAGGTCGAGACGATCACCACTTCTCGAATCGGCGGCAAGGCATAAATTTCGGCAAGAGCTGACTCCACGATCTCCGGAGGGAAAGCCACCTTTTCGCGCAATTCGATATTCGCCGTGTTGTGGTTTATACCTACTAGTACCAATGCCATGAAATAACCGTTCAAGCGGACCGTGGTGAAATCGCGACAATCGCCGCGGATTAATTTGCCAATATAAAGGGGACGCTATGTTACTAAATATCCACTCCAGTTCCCATTAGAGACTGATCGCCTGATCTGGATAAAAACTAGACTGATGACGGCCAGAGTAGCTGATACAATAACCAATTAAGTAAACACACTGCCCTAGCGAACCAAGATTTTAAAATATGAAACAAATCAATAACTTAGTATTTGCGTTAGCCTGCGCCAGCCTCGTCGGATGTGCCGTATCCACGCCAGCAACGCAGAACGCTGAAACCACTCCCGCCGCCATGCCCGCACTGGTAGTAGCGGACCCCACACCCGAAATCGAGTACGGCAGCTTTACCGAAGATCAGCTGTATGAGGCCATCGTCAGCGAACTGAGCGCTCAGCGCGGCCAAGTGGTCGAAGCTGGAGAGAGCTATTTCGAGCTGGCCATGTCTACCAGAGATCTCACCATAATCCAGCGAGCCGTTCAGTTCGCCTCGGTCAATGGCGACACCAATGCCCTGTTGCAGCTCGGTTTGCTGTGGGCTCAGCTAGAACCGACAAATCCACAGCCACAGCTTTTACTCAGCATACAGTTTCTTGAAAGCGGCGCCTTCGAACAAGCTATCTCCCACATGTCGAGAGTGCTAGATCTTGGTGGCAATATGGATTTTGCGGCCCTCTCGTCTCGTACCGGCCGCCTCAATCCCCAGGACAGATCGGTGCTGATAGAAAACCTGCGCCGCCTAAAAGGCGAATTCAACGATCAGACTTCCATCCATCTAACGTTGGTGCAGTTGCTAGCACAGAATGGCGATTTCGAAGAGGCTCTCACTGAGCTGAAACAACTTAAGGACGACACTGAGCTCACGCCAAACATCGTTATGCTCGAATCGCAGATACTACAGAGCTTGGACGACCCCGAGCGTGCGACTCGTGTGATGCGAACTGGCGTAGCAACGTTCGAAACAGACAAGTCGCTGCGTCTCAGCTACGCACGCCTACTCGTTCAAAATGAAGCATATGGACAGGCTCAGGAACAGTTTCAGATTCTAGTTGAACAAGACCCGCAAGATTGGGAAACGCTCTACTCCGTTGCCCTACTAAATACACAACTAGAAAATTTCGATCGTGCCATAGCTGCCTACACCAAGTTGATAGGCGTTGATCAGCGCGCAGACGAGAGTCAATACAACTTAGGGATCATCTACCAGCAACAGGACAATCTAGAAAAGTCGATTGAGCATTTTCGACAAGTGAGTATCGGCACGAATAATTTCGTCGCGGCACAGCAACAAGCAACGCGACTCTCGATTCAAAGCGGACGCCTCGATGATGCCCATAACTGGTTAAGCCAACTCTCGCGCGGACAGCCTCGACTCGAGGTGTTCTTTACAACCATCGAGTCTGCCCTGCTTATTCAGGAAGAGCATCCCGATGCCGCGGAACAGCTTCTAAACACAGCTCTGAATAAATTCCCGAATGAGACGGACCTACTTTTCGCGCGCGTCTTATATTACGACTCACAAAGCGACCCAGACGGGTCCGAGCGCGATCTAATGCAGATCATTAACATGCTGCCCGAAGATTCCCGCGCGTTGAACCATCTAGGCTACATGCTTGCCGACCAGACCACACGCCATGAAGAGGCTCTGGAATTAGTAGAACGCGCCATTGCAATTTCTCCCGAGGACCCCGCCATCATCGACAGTCTCGGTTGGGCTCTGTATAAAGTTGGCCGCTATGAAGAGGCTCTGGTGCAGATGCGCCGCGCCTTCGCTGCCTTCCCCGACGACGAGGTGGCATCCCACCTTGGCGAGGTTCTTTGGGCACTGGAACGTTTCGATGAAGCTAAGCGCGTCTGGCAAGATGCGCTAGAAACCGATCCTGAAAGCCCACTCATAGCCGAAGCAATGGAAAGACTGCAAGTCGCAGAATGAATATCAGACTCAAGCAAGGCTATTCATTTAGAGCGATGAGCCGAACAACCGCAGGCCTGCTGCTCGCGACAGCGCTTCTTTGTGCCTGCACTGCCATAGCTCCTCCTGCCGAAGAAAACAGTGACTGGGCACGCCAGCGCGACCAACTGCAGGAATTGGATTCTTGGGAGTTACGCGGGCGCGTTAATGTTCGCTACGACAACGAATCCCATACGCCACGCATCAATTGGCTGCAACAGAACGTCGATTACCGCATACAACTGTGGGGAACACTCAATATGGGCCGCACGTTAATCGTTGGCCGCCCCGGCTACGTTACTCTCGAAAACGGGGGTGAGACAAGAAGCGCGAGTAGCCCGGAACAACTGATACTTCAACAACTGGGCTATGAACTTCCCGTCTCGCAGCTGAACTATTGGATTAAGGGTCTGCCCTCACCAGTTTCCACAGCGCAGCTAAGCTTCAACGAACTAAACCAACTCACTACTATTGAACAGGCTGACTGGACCATCAACTTGAGCGATATGCGCCAATACGGGCCAATTAGCCTTCCTCGCGATGTGGTGCTAACACGACCGCGCAACGGTATACGTCTGCGCTTTTTTGGACTTAATTGGACCACCGGCGCATTGACCGATGAACCTGCCGAAGAATAAATAGAAAAAACAGACTGATGACTACGCAATCCACCCAATTCTTGGCTCCCGCCAAACTGAACCTGTTCCTGCATATTACCGGCCGCCGGCAAGATGGCTATCACGAGCTGCAAACGGTGTTCCAACTGTTGGATTTCGGCGATAGGATGGCATTTGAGGTGAGCAACGACGGCATACTCAGCCTGCACCTAACCTTCAGTGAGGATGTCGAAACGGGCACCCCTCTGGATAACAACCTGGTCACTAGCGCTGCACAGCTACTTAGGCTAGAAGCAGGCAATCCGCTGCTTGGAGCCAGTATCAGCCTAGAAAAGCGACTCCCAAGTGGGGCAGGTTTAGGTGGAGGAAGCTCCAACGCTGCCACCTGTCTTCTAGCCTTAAACCAACTCTGGGAGCTAAATCTAGGCACGGACAAGCTGTGTGAGATCGGCGTCAATTTAGGTGCTGATGTGCCCGTATTCATACGTGGAAAATCGGCCTGGGCCGAGGGAATTGGGGAGCGGCTCAGCCCTGTAGAATTGGGAGATAGCTGGTATCTGGTGGTATCTCCGAAATGTTCCGTCTCGACCTCAGAGGTTTTTTGTCATGAACATTTGACACGGAACTCCCAAGCAATCAAAATGGCCGACTTTCTGGCAGGCAGCTCCCGAAATGACTGTGAATCAGTCACTCGAAAACTGCATCCAGAGGTAGATCAGGCATTCGAAATTTTGGCTAAATTCGCCGATTTCAGGATGACCGGAACAGGCTCAAGCCTTTTTGCCAGCTTCGAGCATGAAGCAGCTGCCAAGAAAGTGTTGGATGCGCTACCGGACAATCTACCGGGATTTGTTGCCAAGGGCATCGACTCTCTAGAACAAGATTACAGTTAGAAGACGAATTATTGGGGTGTCGCCAAGTGGTAAGGCACAAGGTTTTGATCCTTGCATGCGTTGGTTCGAATCCAGCCACCCCAGCCATTTTCCAAGACAGTTGCAGAGTTAAGCAAAAACCATAGTGAAGTAGCTGTCTTTTTAAAACTATTTATACCAAATAGAACGATTCATCCCAAACTGCTTGTACCAACACTTATAGGAACTCACCGTGCCAAATAATTTGATGGTCTTTACTGGTAATGCCAACCCAGAATTGGCAGACAATATTGCCAAGCATATTGGTATTCCGCTGGGCTATGCGAGCATTAGCAAATTCAGCGATGGTGAAATTTCTGTAGAGCTCAACGAGAACGTTCGCGGTAAGGACGTATTCCTCATTCAGCCTACTTGCGCACCAACCAACGACAGTATCATGGAGTTGTTGTTGATGGCCGACGCACTACACCGCGCATCGGCAAATAGAATTACAGCGGTAATCCCCTACTTCCTGTCTCTTATACACATCTGACGCTGCCGACGA